>DASYTX010000074.1:0-24788 GCA_036001865.1 Terriglobales bacterium | reverse complement strand
GTGCGGGGCCGCCGCCACGTGAATGTGGCCGAAATTCGCGATGAACGCGGCGAGCTGCTGGCTCGCGGAGAGGCCGTCTTCATCGCCGTTGATCCTCACCGGATGTTCGCTAAATATTTGCCTGCTTCGGAGCGCCGGCGCCTGCTCTTGCCTCCCGCCAGGCTCCCTGCGGACCGCCGAAAACAGCCCGCCAAGCGGTAAAATAGAGGCGCGCGAGAACCCCCGGGTCTCATAGATTTCCGCAGAGAAGAGGAAGCATGCCGGAGAAGAACGACAGCGGTCTGCGGCTAAAGGTCGGCTTGGCAGAGATGCTGAAGGGCGGCGTCATCATGGACGTCACCAACGCCGAGCAGGCCGCCGTGGCCCAGGCGGCCGGAGCCGTGGCGGTGATGGCGCTGGAGCGCGTGCCTGCGCAGATCCGCGCCGAGGGCGGCGTGGCCCGCATGGCCTCGCCCCGCAAGATCCGCGAGATCATGGAAACTGTCTCCGTCCCGGTGATGGCCAAGTGCCGTATTGGCCACTTCGCCGAGGCCCAGGTGCTGGAAGCCCTAGGCGTCGACTACATCGACGAGTCCGAAGTGCTCACGCCCGCCGACGAAGAGCACCACGTGGAAAAGCATGCCTTCAAGGTGCCGTTCGTTTGCGGTGCCCGCAACCTGGGAGAGGCGCTGCGTCGCATCGCCGAAGGTGCGGCCGTGATCCGCACCAAGGGCGAGGCCGGAACTGGCGACGTGGTGCACGCCGTCAAGCACATGCGCAGCATCGTGAGCGAGATCAAGATTCTCACCGTGCTGCGCGAAGACGAGCTCATGGCCCGGGCCAAGGAAATCGCCGCGCCGTTCGAGCTGGTCAAGCTAGTAGCTCGCGAAGGCAAGCTGCCCGTGCCCAACTTCTCCGCCGGTGGGATCGCCACGCCTGCCGACGCTGCGCTGGTCATGCAACTGGGTGCCGAAGCCGTCTTCGTCGGCTCAGGCATTTTCATGAAGGACAAGGCCACGCCCCTAGACTTGAGTGATCCTCGGGAGCGCGACGAAGCCGAGCGACGCGCCCGCGCCATCGTCAAGGCCACCACGCACTATAACGACCCGAAGATGCTGCTCGAAGCCAGCGAGGAGTTGACCGGGACGATGAAGGGCCTGGCAGTTTCCGCGATGGCCGAAGCGGATCTGCTGCAGACGCGGGGTTGGTGAGAAACCCCCCAACGAGGTCGCCGTGCAGAACACGACTCCAAGGCTGTTCTTGATTGCAGCCGGATTATCTCTTCTGACCGCTCTGGTTGCGCCCCGCAAGAATCTGCCGGCTCTCGCCCTGCAACTCCACGACACCTACTACGTGGTTCCTCAGGGTCATCTCATTACGCTCGTAGCGCTGTTCTTCAGCCTGACTGCGGGTTTGTACTATCTGATTCCGAAACTCACTGGCAAACTTCCCGGCGATGTGGTCGGAATGTTGCATTTTTCCTTAACCATTGCGGCGATGGCGCTCATCTTCTTCGCTATGTGGGGACTCAGCCTCGATGAGATTCGACGCCATGACAAAATATTGCGTCCAGCGGCATACCTCTTCCTGGCGGGATGTGTCTTCATTGGGGCACAGTTCTTGTTCGTCGTGAACATGATCGTCACCCTGTTCCGGAGGCATGCCGCGTGACTGTCGGCGTTCTAGCCATTCAGGGCGACTTTGACGCTCACCGCAAGCGCCTGGAAGAGCTCGGAGCCGAAGTCGTGCTGGTCAAGAAGCCCGATCAGCTTGATTCGATTGACGCCCTCATCATCCCTGGCGGGGAATCCACGACGTTTCTCAAGTTCCTGGAGCGCGACGGCTTCCTGGAGAAGCTACGCGAGTTCGTCCGCGTCAAGCCGACGTTCGGCACCTGCGCGGGCGCCATCCTATTGGCCAGCGAAGTGGAGAATCCAAAGCAGACCAGCTTGGGCGCCATCGACATCCGCGTGCGCCGCAACGCTTACGGGCGTCAGATCGACAGCTTCATCACCCAAGCGCCCAGTGTGCTCGGTGCTCAACCGGTAGAGATGGTCTTCATCCGCGCCCCAAAGATCGAACGGGTCGGGAAGGGCGTCGATGTGCTGGCCCGACAGGGGCAGGATCCTGTGCTGGTCAGACAGGGTCACATCATGGCAGCAACTTTTCATCCCGAACTCTCTGCCGACGACCGTGTGCATGCTGCTTTTCTCAAGCTGGTGCAGAACGGAACCGGCAGGTAGGGTCGCGCCTGGCTGCAACTTCACTGTCGCAGCAGAATCTCTGCTCTCATCACCTGGGTCCGGGCTCCCCTGTTGCACCCGCCGAGGCGTGTGTTAGACTTCGCGTTTACTGCAACATGGATGTGCGATTGCACACTTCAGGCTGCTGCATCGCTGAGTGCCGTGGAACAATATTCAACGCAAGCTAAAGCAGGAATTGAGGGCAGACGATGGGCCTTGCGCTGCTGTTCATCATCTGGCTGATCACTCTCGTTAGCACGTACTTCTTCGCAATCAAGAAATGGTGGATGCCAGCAGCGGCCGCGGCCCACGGCGCGGCCATTGACCAGCAGATGTTCCACACCTACATCGCCATGGGTGTGGTCTTTTTGGCTGCGCAACTGGGACTGGGCTGGTTTGTCTGGAAGTACCGCGATCGCAGCGGCGCCGGCAAAGTCCATTACAGCCACGGCAGTACTCGCCTGGAAGTGCTTTGGACGGCAGCCACTGCGGTGCTCTTCCTCGGGCTGGCGTTCGCCGGAGTGGATACCTGGGCGGCAGCCCGCTTTCAAGGAGCGGGGCCGGGCGCCATGAAGGTTGAAGTCAGCGGGCTGCAATTCGCCTGGTACTTCCGCTATCCGGGCCCGGACGGCGCTTTCGCACGCACTCGTCCCGACCTGCAGAACGCCGAAGAAGGCAACGCCGTCGGCATCGACGACAGCGATCCGGCCGCAAAGGACGATGTAGTTAGCGGCACGCTCTTTCTGCCGGTAAACCGTGAGGTGGAGATCACGTTGCGCGCCCAGGATGTAATTCACAGCCTGTTCATCCCCGCCATGCGCTATAAGCAGGATGCCGTTCCCGGCCTCCTGATCCGCACCCACTTCACGCCGACGCAGACCGGAGATTACGAGATCGCTTGCGCCGAGCTGTGCGGGCTCGGCCACTACAAGATGAAGGGTATGCTGCGCGTTGTGAGCCAGCAGGAGTTCGATCAGTGGCTGGCGCAGCGGATCAAAGAGAAACAGGAATGAGCCAAGCTGAATTCTGGAGAGTTCGCGGAGAACCAAACCGATGAGTCATGGAGAAATAGCACACTCAATTCACGCTCACCCTGCGCCCACCGGCTTCATCCGCAAGTACATCTTCAGCCTCGACCACAAGGTGATCGGGCTCCAATACTACTTTTTGGCGCTCGCGGCGGTGATGGTGGGCATGTTCCTGTCCCTGCTGATGCGTATCCACCTGGTGTGGCCCACCATCGAGCTGCCGGTGTTCGGCCACATCCAGCCCGAGACCTACCTCACGCTGCTCACCATGCACGGCACAATCATGGTGTTCTTCGTGTTGACCACGGCGCCGCAGAGCGGGTTCGGAAACTATTTTCTTCCCATTCAGATCGGCGCGCCGGACATGGCCTTCCCCGTGCTCAACATGCTCTCCTTCTGGACCACCTTCGTGGCTTTCGTGGTGATGGTGGCGGCGTTCTTCGTGGAAGGTGGCGCGCCGCTCGGCGGCTGGACCTTTTACGCACCGCTCAGTGCCATTCCCTCAGCGGGTCCTGGACAGGGCCTTGGGGCCGATTTGTGGATCTTGAGTATCGCCATCTTCTGCGTGGCCTCGCTGATGGGCGCGCTGAACTTCATCACCACCACGCTCGATCTGCGCGCGCGCGGCATGTCACTGATGCGCATGCCCCTCACCTGCTGGGCTTGGTTCGTGACCGCCATGCTGGCCCTGCTTGCTTTCGGCGTGTTGCTGGCCGCTGGCATCCTGTTACTGCTCGATCGCAACATTGGCACCAGCTTCTTCGTGCCCGGCGGCCTCGTAGTCAGCGGTATCCCGGTAAAGCACAGCGGAGGCTCGCCGCTGCTGTGGCAGCACCTGTTCTGGTTCTTTGGTCACCCTGAGGTCTATATTGCTATTCTGCCCGCGATGGGGGTTACCTCGCAGCTCCTGTCTACTTTTTCGCGCAAGCCCATCTTTGGGTACAAGGCCATGGTTTATGCCCTTCTGGGCATTGGCATCATGGGATTCCTCGTTTGGGGCCACCACATGTTCATGAGCGGCATGAGCCCGTATTCAGCGTTTGCTTTCTCCATCATGACCATGGCGATCGGCGTGCCCTCGGCCATCAAGACCTTTAACTGGCTGGGGACGTTGTGGCGCGGCCGTATCCGCTTTGCCTCGCCTATGCTCTTTGCCATCGGCTTTGTTTCGCTGTTCGTTTCCGGCGGGCTGAGTGGTCCCTTCCTGGCGCAGCCCGCTCCTGATATCCAGCTCCACGACACCTACTTCGTGGTCGCCCACTTTCATCTCATCATGGGCGTGGCCGCCATCTTCGGCATCTTCGCCGCAACCTATTACTGGTTCCCCAAGATGTTCGGGCGGATGATGAACGAGCCTTTGGCCAAGCTGCACTTCTGGTTCACCTTTATTGGCACCTACGCCATATTCATGCCCATGCATTACCTGGGCATGGCCGGACACCCGCGGCGCTACTCCCAGCTCACTGAGCTGAATTTCCTGCAAGGCCTGCTGCCGCTGCAGAAGTTCATCACCATCGCGGCGTTCATCACCATGGCGGGGCAGTTCATTTTCCTGGTCAATTTGGTGTGGAGCCTGTTCAAGGGACGGAAGGCTGAGATCAATCCATGGGAAGCAACCACGTTGGAGTGGACCGTGCCCTCGCCACCCCCGCATGACAACTTTGGCGGCGTGACCCCGGTGGTTCACCACGGTCCTTATGAGTACAGCGTGCCCGGAGCAGCCAAGGATTACACGATGCAGAACGAGCCGGCCGCCGTGGGAGTGAAGTAGTGGGTCTCGCAACCCTGCCTCCGGTCGCAGTAGAGGAGCCGAAGCTGGGCGGGCGCGGGCCCACGGTTGGGCCGCCTCGCGACGGTGACGACCACCGCGGTGGAGGCCCCCAGCCCGACGACTTCCGCGATCGAGTGCGCCGCTACCGCATCGGCCTATTCTTCGGCCTGGCGTCCGTGGTGATGCTGTTTGTGGGTTTCACCAGCGCCTACATTGTGCGCCAGGGCGTCACCAGTCTGGATCCGAGCACGGGGACCGAGGTCAGTGATTGGCGGCCGATCACCCTGCCGCCGTTGCTTTGGGCCAACACGGCCATTCTGTTGGCTAGCAGCTTCACTCTGCACATGGCCAGGCGCCGGCTGGCGCGGCAGGTGTCGCGCTCGCGGGCACGCACGGCTTCGCCGCTGGTGATCGATGAGCGTGGCTCGGTGCCCTGGCTGGCCATCACCGTAGTGCTCGGCGTCGGCTTCCTGGCCGGACAGTTGCTGGCCTGGAGACAACTGGTGCAGCAGGGCATTCTCATCGGCACTAACCCCAGCAGCTCGTTCTTTTACGTGCTGACCGGGACTCATGGCCTGCACTTGCTGGGCGGGGTGGTCGCGCTGATATACGCGGCCGCCACTTCCCTGCTGCACAGGCCGCTAACCAGCCGCTTTGTGGTGGTGGATGGCACGTCCATTTACTGGCATTTCATGGATTTTTTGTGGCTGTACATCTTTGCCCTGCTTCAGTTCGCAAGATGAAGCCGGGACGGGGGATTTGGGGGATTTAGAGGATGGCGGAAGTCGCGATTCAGCATCCTTCGGCGCAGGCCTACGAACCGCCGCTGTTTGGGGCCTATTCCAAGAAAGTCGGAATGTGGTTGTTCCTGCTTTCCGACTCCCTGACCTTCGGTGCCCTGCTCTTCGCTTACAGCTACGGGCGCATCGCCACTGCCCATTGGCCGACTCCGTTTGGCAAGCACAGCATCGCCAACGCCACCATCATGACCGCGTGCCTGCTTTCAAGTTCTCTCACCATGGTGTTGGCGGTGCTGGCGGCGCGGCGTAGAGACGAGCGCTGGACGTTCCTCTGGCTGCTGGGGACCATGGTCTTTGGCTCGGCCTTCGTGGTCTTGCACGCCTTTGAATGGAATGGTCTGATCCACGAGGGAATGCGGCCGTTCTCCAACCCCTGGGCGAAAGACGTTCCTCAATTCGGCGGCACGTTCTTCGCGCTCACCGGGATGCACATGCTGCACGTGACCATTGGCGTTGTGTACCTGGGCGTCGTTGCCATGCGGCGGAAGTTTCTCCCGATCTTGCTGGCGCTTTGGGCGCTGGCGTTCTTCCTGACGCCCAGCGACAACGTCTTCCATCACGGCTCGCACGTCCTGCTCGCGTCGGCGGTGGTCGCGGGGATGGTGCTGTGGTTCAAGCCAAAGAAGTACGATGCGCACGACGTTGAAGTCAGCGGGCTATACTGGCACTTCGTTGACCTGGTGTGGATGTTCATCTTTCCGCTGGTCTACTTGATGTCGACCAGGATCGTGTAGGAGAGGGTCGCCGCATGCATGAAATGACCGCAATTCACGACGAAAGCAAGACCCAGTACTTCTGGGTATGGGGCGGGCTGTTATTGCTGACCGCCATCGAGGTCTTTCTGGCCTACGAGCAGTTCTTTGCGCCCATCAAGATGCTGTTAATCCTCCTCGGCCTGTCGGTCATCAAGGCTGCGCTGATCATCTTGTATTTCATGCACCTGAAATTCGAGACGCGGCGCATGCGCTACGTGTTGATGGTTGCAGGCGTTGTCTGCCTCAGCCTGATGTCTATGTTCTTTGCCGATGCCGTTCGCATCCTGCGACTGGGAGTGAAGATCTCATGAAGGTGCGACTCGCCTCTGTGGTCCTGCTGATGCTGCTCTGGGCGGCGCCCGCTCTCGGCCAGGGATGTGCCATGTGCTCCACCGCCACCCAAGCGGCCAGTCAAAGTTCACAGCGCGCTATGCGACGCGCCGTCACCATCCTGATGGTGCCGAGCGTCACCCTCCTCGCCGGATTCGTGGGGATCGCCTTCTGGTATCGCCGCCGCGACGAATGATCGGTTGGGCCGTTTCTGGCCCCAGGTTGAGCGTCTTCTGCGCCGCACCGTATAATCAAGAGATTCCGCGACCAGTGTTGGAAGCGACAGGGGGTGCCCTATGCGCCCGCCACGGCTGCGGTAGTCCCCAGATGTCAACCGATGCCATCGTGGTTCGCGGCGCCCGCGTCCATAACCTCAAGAACATAGATTTCGAGATTCCGCACAACAATCTGACCGTGGTCACGGGGGTGTCGGGCTCGGGTAAGTCATCCCTTGCTTTCGACACTATTTACGCCGAAGGCCAGCGCCGATACGTGGAATCGCTTTCCGCATACGCCCGGCAATTCCTGGAGCGCATTGAGAAACCGGATGTCGATTCCATCGAGGGCATCGCGCCGGCCATCGCCATCCGCCAGAAGAACACCACGCGCAACCCCCGCTCCACCGTCGCCACCGCCACGGAGATTTACGACTACCTGCGCCTGCTCTTTGCTCGAGCCGGTCGTACCTATTGCCTGCAGTGCGGCGTGGAGGTCAAGAAGGACACGGTTGACGAGGTGGCCGACGCCGTTCTTGCCCTCGGCGAAGGCACGCGCATCCAGGTGATCTTCCCATTACAGGCGGCTCCCCAACGCCCCGAAACCGAACCGCGCAGCCGCGGCCGCAGGAAAAAGGCCGTTGAAGAGCCCGCCAGCGCCGCTGACTTGCTCAAGGCGCGCCTGTTCGAACTGCGCAAGCGCGGCTTCAACCGTCTCTATCAGAACGGGCAGGTGTTCGAGTTCTCCACGCCGGAGTCCCTACTGGACGTCAACTTCTCCGGGCCGGTGTTCGTACTGGTGGACCGGCTGGTTGTTTCACCTTTGGAGCGCACACGAGTTGTGGACGCCATCGAGACCTGCTACCGCGAATCTGGCGAAGTCATTGTGGAAACCGCTCCGCAGGATGGAGGACCGCAGCGCCTGCGCTTCGCTCAGCGTTTCGAGTGTAAGCGCTGCCAGATCCGCTGCGAGGAGCCGGAGCCGCGGCTGTTCTCCTTCAACAACCCATATGGCGCGTGCCCGCGCTGCCAGGGTTTCGGCAACACCATCGACTTCGACATGGACCTGGTCATCCCGGACAAATCCAAGTCGCTGGCTGAAGGCGCCATTGAGCCTTGGACTAAGCCCAAGTATCGGCCGCTGTTCAGCGACCTCAAGCGCTTCGCGCGACAGCGGAACATTCCCGTGGACGTTCCCTGGGGGGATCTGCCACTGGACGACCAACAGCTACTTATCGAGGGCGACGGCCGCTTCCCCGGCATCAAGGGTTTCTTCGAGTACCTCGAGCGCAAGAAGTACAAGCTGCACGTGCGAGTCTTTCTGAGCCGCTATCGCGGATATGCCACCTGCTCCGCTTGCGGCGGCACGCGCCTGCGAGCCGAGGCACGCCACGTCCGCATCGACGGCAAGAACATCTGCGAAATTTGTGCGATGACGGTCGAGGAGGCGATCAGGTTCTTCGAAGGGGTCAAGCTCAGCCGCCAGCAGGCCGAGATCGCCCAGCAGGTACTGGACGAGATCCGCGAGCGGTTGAAATTTCTGAACGATGTCGGATTGGAGTACCTTACGCTGGATCGGCTGGCCTCTACCCTCTCCGGGGGCGAAGCGCAGCGCATCCAGTTGGCCACCTCGCTGGGGTCACGGCTGGTGGGCGCGCTCTATATCCTGGACGAGCCCTCCATCGGCCTGCACAGCCGCGACACTTCCCGCCTGATCCGCATCCTGCACGAGCTGCGCGATCTGGGAAACACCATTCTGGTGGTCGAGCACGATGCCGAGATCATGCGCGCTTCCAACCGCATCATCGATCTGGGACCGGGCGCAGGCGAGAACGGCGGCCGCGTGGTCGCCGCCGGCAGCTACGATCAGCTCCTGAAGCTGCCAGCTTCGCTGACGGGACGCTACCTTGCCGACGAGCTGCGCATCCAGCTTCCTTCATCCCGCCGCAAACCCGGCCTGCAACAGATCAGGCTCCAGGGCGTGCGTGCGCACAACCTGAAGAACATTGACGTCGTCATTCCCCTCGGCATGATGGTGGCTGTCACCGGCGTCTCGGGGTCGGGAAAGTCCACCCTCGTCCACAACGTGCTCTACCATGCGCTCGCAGCCGCCAAGGGACAGGTCAATGGCGCCTCGGTGCAAGGTCTTTACGATCGCCTGGAAGGCGCGCCGCACATCCACGAGGTCATCCTGGTGGACCAATCGCCCATCGGGCGTACCCCGCGTTCCAACCCGGTGACTTACATCAAAGCCTTCGACTGCATCCGCGAATTGTTCGCTTCCCTGCCTGAAGCGCACAAGCGCGGCTATGCCGCCGGCCATTTTTCCTTCAATATCCCCGGTGGGCGCTGCGAGAACTGCCAAGGCGATGGCGTCGTCATCGTGGAGATGCAATTCCTCGCCGACGTGGAACTGGTCTGCGAAGAATGCAAGGGAACACGCTACAAGCCCGGCGTGCTCGAGGTCCGCTACCGCGGCAAGAACATTCACGAGGTGCTCAACCTTACCGTCCGCGAGGCCCTGCAGTTCTTCGCCAGCGTGCCCAAGATTACGGACAAATTGCGTGTGCTGGAGGAGGTTGGTCTGGGATACCTTCGGCTGGGCCAATCGGCGACCACGCTCTCGGGGGGTGAAGCCCAACGCATGAAGCTGGCTGCCCACCTGCAGCCCCGGCGCGACCTCCATAGCTTTTCCCAGCCCGAGCCAGGAGGACCCCGAGATGCCGCCCGCCGCTCACGCTCAGGACGGCGGGCACTCTACCTCTTCGATGAACCCACCACCGGACTGCATTTCGACGACGTCAGCAAGCTGCTCGCCGCCTTCCGCAAGCTCATCGATTCCGGTGGCTCGGTACTGGTGATCGAGCACAACTTGGACGTCATCAAGGCTGCCGACTGGGTGATCGACCTGGGGCCTGAGGGCGGCGAGCGCGGCGGCGAAGTGATTGCCGTGGGCCCGCCCGAGGCCATTGTCAAGCATCCTCGGTCCTACACCGGCAAGTGGCTGGCGCGCATCTTAGGTAGCGACGGAAACTCTCGCCCCAATGGCAGGAAGTAAGAACATTGTCCTGGTGCTTGTGGCCGGGCTGACGCTAGGCTCCAGTGCCGATGCGCAGACGAAGGGCAGGGCCGCGCCCCGGCACCGGGTTGCGATGGAGGAGCCGGCGGTTTCTGCTGCGGTCGCGGAGGCCGAAGCCGCCATCGAGAAGCAGGACTATGCGGCGGCGGAGCACAAGCTCACTCAAGCCGTAACTTCCGATCCCAAAGACTACCGTGCCTGGTACGACCTGGGATTTGTGCTCAACGCCACCGAGCGTAGGGCAGAAGCCATCGACGCCTACCGCAAATCCGTAGCCGCCAAGCCCGATGTCTTCGAATCCAATCTGAATCTAGGTTTGATGCTGGCAGCAACAGGCCAAGCCGAAGCGGAACAGTATCTGCGCGCAGCCACCCATCTGAAGCCGACCGCCAAGCCGGAAGAAGGCTTGGCGCGCGCCTGGCTGTCGCTGGGCCGCGTGCTCGAACCGAAGGAGGCGGACCGGGCGCTTGAGGCCTATGGGAAGGCCGCCAAGCTCCAGACCAAGGATCCTGAGCCGCACCTGTCAGCGGGGCTTCTGCTGGAACGCCAGGACCGACTGGCCGAGGCAGAGAACGAATACCGTCAGGCGGTGGCACTCGACACCAAATCGACCGAAGCGATGGCTGGTCTGGTGAATGTTTACACTCGCGCCAAGCGGCTGCCGGAGGCCGAGACTCTGCTGCGAACCTTGCTTGCGCACAATCCCAACAATACGGCTGCACGGCTCCAGCTTGCGCGCGTGCTCATGGCACAGGAGCGCAGCCAGGACGCCACGGCAGAATATGAGGCCGCACTGAAGACCGCGCCGGATGACGCCGACGCACCGCGCGAGCTGGCCGCTGCCTACGCGGCTTTAAAGCGATATGCAGAAGCGGTCGCACTCTACCGCTCGCTAGTGCAGCGGAGTCCAAACGACGCCGTCTTGCGCCACCGCCTTGGCGTCACCCTGCTGCGGCTTCGCAATTTTCCCCAGGCGGAGCAGGAATTGCTGGCGGCTGTGAGGTTGAATCCCCAGCTTGGCGCAGCCTACGGCGACCTTGCCCTGGCCGCCGCCGAGAACAAGAATTACGAGCTGGCCATCAGGGCGCTGGATGCTCGCGCCCAGATGCTTCCCGAGAACCCGGGAACCTATTTTCTTCGCGCCACGTCCTACGACCATCTCAAGGCATTCAAGCAGGCGGCCGAGAACTACCGACAGTTTCTTATCGCATCGGGCGGCAAAGATCCTGACCAGGAATGGAAAGCGCGTCATCGCCTGAAAGCCATCGATCCGCGCAGCGAGAAGTGACGCATGCTACGGCTGGTTGTGTCCATGATCGTCTTTGCGCTCGCCGCGATTGCGGCGGTTGCCGCGGAAAAGTCGATCGAAGAGCTGAAGAAAGAACTCTCTTCCGCCGACCTGCACGCACAGCACAAGCTGTACGCCGAGCTTGCCCGGCAGCAAGTGGAGGTCGCCAACGACCTGTACACGGCAGGCGACGTGCCGCAAGCCGAGGCTGCAGTCAACGAGGTTGTGGCCTACGCCGAAAAAGCGCGTGAGATCGGGCTGAAGTCCGGCAAGAAACTGAAGAAGACGGAGATTACGCTGCGCAAGGCCTCGCGACGGCTGGCCGATGTGGGCCGGACGCTCTCGGTGGAGTACCGCCCGCACGTAGAGGCGGCGGTGGCGCGCCTGGACGATGTCCGCAATGAATTGCTGGAGAAAATGTTCGGGCTGAAAGAGTCCAAGGAGAAACGATGATCGCCCGCGCCATTGCGTTGATCGCTCTGCTCGCCATGTCTGTGGTTTGCGCTGCCGCCGGACCGCGACATCGCGATCCTCTGACCGACGCTGAAACCGACCAATTGCGCGAGCTTGCCCAGGAGCCCGACAAGAAGCTCAAGTTGCTGGTTAAGTTCGCTCAGGCGCGCATGCTGGCCATCGACCAACTCCGCTCCGATCCCAAGCTCGCCGCCGGGCGCGGCAAGGAGCTGCATGACCTGCTGGAAGACTTCACCATCCTCGTCGACGAGATCGACGACAACGTTGCAATGTTCGCGGAGCATCGTGAGGATATCCGCAAGTCCTTGAAGGACGTCATCCAGGCGGGCAGCGAGTTCCAGGTCAGGTTGCGCACGCTGAAAGAGGCTGCTGCTTCCAACCCGGCCGCAGCCAAGGAAGCCAAGTCCTATGATTTGGTGCTGGCCAATGCGGTGGAAGCCGTGGACCAGACCCTGAACAATGCCCGCACTACCCTTGACAACCTGAATGCCGAGCTTAAGGAAAAGAAGAAGTAGGCCCTGCAGCTTCCTTGGGCAAGCATGCTAACTTAGCCCACAATGTCGGTTGACCTGCCGCGCATCCTTGAGGAAACCCATCGCGAACTGCGGCCGCGCACCCCGTCCCCCCAATTTTGCGTCGATTTCTACCGCTTTGCCAATGTCAACAACACCGTCCGCTTGCGCGAAGGACGGGTGCTGGTGCGGATCTCAGACCTGCTGGAGGGCGCACCGGAATCGGTCCTGCGGGCCATCGCCCACATCCTTCTGGCTAAGCTCTATCGCAAGCCCATCGATCGCGGGCACGCGCTACGCTACCGCAAGTACGTCTCCAGCCACGATCTCAGCGCCAAGACCCACCTGATCCGGCAAATGCGAGGCCACAAGCGCCTGGCCGGCGCGCAGGGAAAGGTCTACGACCTCGAACAAATCTTCGACCACTTGAACCGCCGCTTCTTTCACGGCCTGCTAGGTCGGCCGGAGATGACCTGGAGCCCGAATCACGCCCGCAATCATCTGGGCCACTACGATCCTGCGCACAATACCATCGTTGTCAGCCGTGTCTTCGACCGCAAGGAGGTGCCGCGCTACGCCATCGAGTATCTCGTGTACCACGAGATGCTCCACCTGAAGTACCCGGTCAAGCTCCGCGGCAGCCGGCGATGCGTACACCCTCCCGAATTCCAAGCGGATGAAAAGCAGTTTCCTGACCTGGAGCAGGCCAGGAAATTTCTGAAGAAGCTGTGAGGTTGGCTAGGCGGCCATTTCCGCCGGCGCCAGGCGCGCTGCAAAATCGGCGAGCGCGGCGGCCGTGGCTCGCACCCGGTACAGTGGCATAGCCGCGGTGGCAAAGCGACGCTTGTAGGGGTGGCTGCCAGTCATGTAATCGCACTCCAGACCCTGCGCCAAGGATTGCCGAGTGACCTCAAACAGCAGCGCCGTACCGGGTGAGTCATGCGCCCACGCGCGATCAAAGTACGTGGTGTAGAAGCGGCGCACGTGCTCGTCCAGAAAGGTCACCAGGGCCGCCACAATTTGCTGGGCAGTCTCCAGTGTGAAGACTTCGACGCGGCTCGGATTCTCGCCGGCTACCGCCACCAGGAACTCGATGCGTCTCGGGTCGGCGAACAGGTTGTCTTCCCCTCCGGCAAACTGCTCCGCCTTTCTCCCGTAGATCCATCGCAGCAGTTGCGATGCGGACCCGGAGTATCGCTTCAGTTGCGTGCCCTTGCGTAGCAGGCGACGGAAAAACCGCGCAGCCTTGCGGTGCGCCGCCGCGAATCGCTCCGTATCCAATTCCCTGGGAACGTAGGGCGCATCGGAAAACCAGGTACGCTTCAAATCCCCCCAAGCGGGCGCGTCACCACGGACTGCTGTGACCGCAAACGACAGGCCCAGGCGCGCCACCTCCGCCCACGCTGCCGCGGACAGGCCGCGGTCGCCGGACCACAGCAGGTCGCGGTAGTCGAACAGCGCTTCGCCCAGCATGGTGATCCCTTGCGCGTTGACGGCGGCCGGCAAAATAACGGCGCCCGACTCGTTCTCGGCGTACACCACGAACGGCGCCTCACGATCGGCAAAGCTACGCGCGGCCTGCAGGTTCCAGGCAAAGCTTTGGAATATGGTGCTGGGAGTGGCCCACTCCAGGGCCAGCCACGCATCACGCAGCTTCTCGATTTCGGCAGCAGAGCGAGCGACCTGGAGATGCACGCGAAGGAACTCCTCTAGAACATTCATTAGACGCCGCAGGCTCTTCAGAGGATGGTCGCCTGCTCCGCGCATGGTGCAGTGGCATGCAGCCCTGGTATTTTTTCCTCAGGCTGTGAGAAGGAATGGTTGCCAGGCGCTGGACCCTGAAAGCCGCGCAGGATGGGGGGTGCCGCACATTTCTGCCGGTTGTCAACTGTTTTTTGTCGAACCGGTCGGCTGGGACCTTCATCACTGCTTTTCCTCAGCGTTGACAAAAAACTTCCCACGTTTAGAATACGCGCGTCCGTCTCCCAGAAAATCCCCTGTCGTGACACAGATTTTAGACCAAGTCCTGCTGCACACAGATTTTGCCGACCTGGAACTATACGCCAGCGGCAAGGTCCGGGATCTTTACCGGGTGGACAACGAGCGTCTCCTGTTCGTGGCTACCGACCGGATATCGGCCTTCGACTATGTTCTTGCCACTGGCATCCCGAACAAGGGCAAGGTGCTGACCCAGCTCTCGCTGTTCTGGTTCGACTTTCTCAAGGACATCGTGCCCAGCCACCTGCTCACGGCAGACGTGCAGCAATATCCGGCGCACCTCCGCAAATACGCGGAGGTGCTTCGAGGGCGATCGATGTTGGTAGTGCGCGCCGACATGGTGGCCATCGAGTGTGTGGTGCGCGGGTACATCTCGGGGTCCGCCTGGCGCGAATACCAGCAGACCGGCAGGGTGTGTGGCATCGACTTGCCGCCTGGGCTTAAGGAATCCGACAAGCTGCCTCAACCAATATTCACGCCCGCCGCGAAGGCAGCCAGCGGACACGACGAAAACATTTCCTTCCAGCAGATGGTGCAGCGCGCCGGACGGGAATTGAGCGAGAAGCTCCGCGATCTCAGCCTGCGCATTTACAGGGCCGCCGCGGACTATGCGTTCGGGCGCAGCATCATCATCGCCGACACCAAGTTTGAGTTCGGGCACACCCCCGCCGGCTTGGTGCTCGCCGACGAGGTGCTGACTCCGGATTCCTCGCGCTTCTGGCCAGCCGACAAGTACCAGCCCGGTCGGAGCCAGGAGTCTTTCGACAAGCAGTACGTGCGCGACTATCTCGAAAGCATCAAGTGGAACAAGCAACCGCCGGCGCCTGCGCTTCCTCCTAACGTCGCCCTTAGGACCAGCGAGAAGTACGAAGAAGCGTACCGTCGGCTCACGGGTCGTGAGTCGCCGGCCTGACAATGGCCGGTATCGATTGGGCCATCGTGGCGGTTGTCCTGCTATCGGTGGTGCTGGCTGCCGCCAAGGGTCTTCTGTACGAACTTTTTGTCCTGGCCGGCGTGGTGCTCGGCTACCTGCTGGCCGTTTGGGAATACTGGCGCATCGCCGCCCGGATTGCGCCCTACGTGCGTGAGCCGTGGCTGGCTGACATTGCTGGGTTTTTCGCGATATTTTTCGCGGTCCTGCTGCTTGCCGGCATTGCCGGCAGCATTGCCCGATGGGCGATGGAAAAGGCGGGGCTGCGCGGCGTGGATCGGTTGCTGGGCGGGCCTTTGGCTTGGTGCGCGGGCTGGTGATCGTCAGCGTGATGGTTCTTGCGCTGGCCACCTTCGCACCCGGCTCGCGGCTGCTGGCCCACTCATCGCTGACTGGCTACTTCCTGGTATCGGCCCGGGCGATGAGCTGGGTGGCTCCTGCAGGGTTACGTGAGCGCTTTCGCCAGGGCAGAGACCTTTTGCGGAACGCTGCACGGCCGGCGCAGCCCGCACCCGCCGGACGGAGTTCGAGCGCGACCAACAACAAGTAATAGCAACGCACTGGAAAGAGAGGCTACTGTGAAGGACCAGCTCGAAGCTCTCATCCAACAGATGTACAAGAGTGGCATTCTTTATTCTGAGGCGGTGCGCGAGTTCAAGAAGCGCTTCATCCTGGCGGTGCTGCAGGAGAATCAGGGCAACCAATGCCGGGCCGCGCGCGAACTCGGCATGCACCGCAATACTCTCAGCCGCACCATTGCAGAGCTCAAGCTGGACATGCGGGCGGTGCGCGATCTCGCCCGTCGCCCGCCGCGCAGCGCCCGTCCGGTGGGGCTGGAGAAAAAAGCCGCGAGGTAACCCGCGCAGTCAGGACCAAAATCCAGCTGACAAAGTGAAAGGCAGCCCGCGTGGCTGCCTTTGTCTTTCAAATCTGAATCAGTTTATCCCCGGCGACGGTTCGTTTTTCTGGGCGTCGGCTTGGGCGCCGCTTTCACTATCAGTTGCCCTTCCGTCATCTTCATGAGGAAGGGCTTGGTATCGTAGCTTTCCGGCTTGGCCTGCACCTGGATCTCCGATCCCGGCTTGGGCACTAGGTTGGCAGTCAGCGGCGCCGCCATCGTCACCTGAACATCAGCCACGTTCTTCTGAATGGCGTCGTACGTGGCGGCCAGCAGCAGGGTCGTGCGGTTAGCACTGATTACCTTGGCCGCGAACGGAACGGTCATGTCTTTGATCTCGTTCCACACTCGCTGTGCCACCGCCGGTTTCGCCTCCGTGAGGATAAGTTGCCATTCGCCGAAATCCATCTTCTTGGGATCTTTGGACTCGGCCAGGATGCGCGCCTGTTCCGCCGGACTGGGTGCTGGGGTCACGGTGAAACCGGGTGGCGGCAGCGGCGCAGCACGCGCCTGCGCCAGCAACTGGTCCCATCCCTCCAGCGAACCGTGATACTTGGTGTACTTGAACTGCGCGTACTTCAGGATCTGCGGATTGTTCTGGCTAAGGTGCACCGCCCGTGCGACATACCATAGTCCAATCGGGTTCATGGGCTCGACTTCGAGATAAGCTAATGCCAGCGGATACACGTTGCGGATATTGTTGGGATCAGCCGCTACGGTCGCCTGCAGGTATCGCTGCGCCGTGGCATAGTCTTTCGTCTGCAAGGCTGCGAAGCCTATCGCACCATTGAAGATCATCGACACCTGTTGCTTGAACTTCTGCCAGTCGGCGTCCGCCATTCCTTCAGGCTTGACCGCCGTCTGCAGCGCTTGCAGCCCGCGCTCACCAAACTGCCTGGCTTCGGCAATACTTTGCTGGGGGTTCTGCCCGGCTTCAGCTGCGGCCCGCCGGGTATAGGCCAGCAGCGCCAGCGCCCGAATGTTGTTGGGATTCACCTGCAGCAGACGGCTGGCAGTTTCGGTAGTCTTGGCCGCATTGCCCGTCTTCTCGTATGCCGCCATCAACTGCTCCAGCGCTTCCTCCCGCACCACGCTATTGGGGTATTGCTGGACAAAGCTCTCCAGTGCTTGCACCTGGGCTTGCGGGTTCTGCTCACGGATGGCCGCGATGTAGGCGTTGTACTCAGCCGGATCCTTGATCTCTTTTCTTTGCTGCTGTTGAGCGGGCTGGCCGGGCTGCGCCGCCTGCCCGGGCTGTGCCGTCGGATCGGTAGTGGGTTGCGGCGTGGTCTGCGACATGGCGCCGACCGCCAGCGCCAGCACCATGATCACTAGCAGCTTTTTCATACTTCGTGGCTCCTTCGGAGGCTGGTGGTATTACCGTGCTGCCATCCGGGTCCTACAAGGTGGGGCTTCCCAAGAGCGGCCCACAAGCCCTGTCTTACGCACAACATTTGGGCACACTACGGAGGTCGGGATTATAAGAACCCCGCCCACCTAAGGCAAGCTGCGTTCCGGAGTGGTAACCTTTCCCTCTTTTATTCAGATGCAGCGACCAGTGCTGCTGGATGTTTGGGGCAACGCAGGTGACCGTCTAAAACCGCGTCCCATGCGGTTTTCAAGGAGGGAGCATGCCAGAAGATCGTAAACTGAATGGCAAAGTGGCCGTGGTCACCGGAGGGGGCCGCGGCATCGGCGCTGCCATCGCCCGCAGGCTGGCTTCCATGGGCGCCGCCACCGTGGTCTGCGGACGCTCCCGAGCCCCGCTGGAATCCACCGCCGCCGAGGTGGCGCGCTCCGGCGGGCGCTGCCAGGCCCTCGAGTGCGACGTCACCCAACTCGCCTCCGTTGAAGGACTCGCGGCGCGCACGGAGGCCGCCTACGGTCGGCTGGACGTATTGGTGAACAACGCCGGCATCGGCGGCTTCGGCGGTCCTCTGCACGAAATGCCGGCCGAGGCCTGGGACGCCGTGTTCAACACCAACCTGCGCGGCGCTTACTATTGCATCCGCGCCTTTGCCCAGCTCATGATTCGCGGCGGCGGAGGTGACATCATCAACATCTCCTCGCTCGCCGGCAAGAATCCGCTCCCCGGTGGTGCGGCCTACGCCGCCTCCAAGTGGGGCCTGAACGGGCTGAGTTACTCCGTGGCGGAAGAGCTGCGTGGCCACAACATTCGCGTTTCCGTAGTCTGTCCCGGATCAACCGTCACCGACCTCAGCCCGCACTACGGCCGTGACCCTCAAAAGATGCTGCAACCCGATGACGTGGCCCATGCAATAGCCATGATCGTCTCCCAGGCGCCCCGCGCTTTCGTCAGCGAGGTTCTGCTGCGGCCGACGCAGAAGCCCTAGGAAGCGCTCATGCCTATTCTCCTGATCGCCTCTGGCCAAACTTCATTCTTGCCGTGAACCTCCGGCGGTGCGGCCTGAGCGGGCGCGTTTGTAAATCGTGAAGTCGGGTGTTACCATCGCGAATCTGGGAATACGCTGGAGGTGGATATGGCGGAGAACAACAGCAATAGTTTCCTATGGTTCGTGGCCGGTTTGGGGTTGGGCGCGCTGGCCGGCGTGCTGTATGCACCCAAGTCGGGCCGCGAGACCCGCGACGCCATCCGCGATCGTGCTGAGGAAGGGCGCGAGTACGTCGTCAACCGGGCCCGTCAGGCTCGCGAGCAGGCTACACAATGGGCCGATCGTGGCCGCGACGTGCTCCAGAAACAGCGCGAACAGTTCACTGCCGCTGTGGACGCCGGACGCCAGGCCTATCACGAGGCGACCTCGGAGGGCGCCAAGCAGCCATAGTTCTAGTTACCCAAACTGCGGTGGCTGGACGTACTTGTAATTCGGCCGCCGCAGGCAGGCGCAATCGACGCTGGAGTCGGAGCATGGATCCCGTGCTGCAAGCTTTTATCTACGTGGCTGCGGCAGCCATTGTGCTGCAGGTATTTCTCCTGCTGGCGCTGGTGCTCGTTATCCGCAAGGCGGGTGAGCGAGTAAGCTCCCTGGCTGAGGAAATCGGGAGCCGCGCCGTTCCCTTGCTGGAAACCGCCGAGAAGGTGCTCGCGGATTCCCGCGGCAAGCTCGAGACCATCACCAGCAACCTCGTGACCGTAACTGCCACCCTGAAAAACCAGGTGGAGCGTCTGGATCTGACGGTGACTGACATGGTTGACCGCACCCGCCTGCAGGTCATCCGCGCTGATGAAATCGTCAGCCGGACGCTGGACCGGGTGGAGGAAACCAGCGAACTGGTGCAGCATACCGTGGTCTCGCCCGTGCGGCAGCTCTCCGGCATTCTTCAGGGATTGAGCGCCGGCATCGGCACTTTCATCGGACGCAACCGCGGCGGCCGCCGCGCCGGCGTCCCCCAGGACGAAGAGTTGTTTATTTAACCGCTATCCCCTAATCTGCCCAATAGCGATGACCACACCCAGTCGCAAAGCTGAACTTCGCAGGAGACGCACTCGCATCGCAAAACTGAAGCTGCTGCGCAAGCGCTACGCCGCTGCACGGTCGGAAGCTGATCGCAAAACCATTCTGGAAAAACTTGGACGGCTTTCCCCTCTGATGACCAAGGAGGAATTCCTTAAACCACTGGGAGCTGAGAGTTGAATTTCAGGGAATAAGCTAGCCGCGACCCGCGTCAGATGATCCACCCGCCGCCCACCACAACGTCCTGCTGATAGAACACCGCCGCTTGGCCGGGCGTGATGGCCCGCTGCGGCTCGTCGAACACAGCTTCCACAGTGCCGTCCGGGAGCTTCTCGATGACCGCCCCCGCCGGGTCATGCTTGTGGCGGATCTTGACCTGAACGCACATGGGGTCCTCCAGATCTTCGATCGAGATCCAGTTCACTGCCCGGGCCCGCAGTGTGCGGGCGTAGAGGTCCTCACCGCCACCCACCACTACCCGCCGTGAAGCGCCGTGGATTTCCAGCACATAGAGGGGCGACCCGGTGGCCATGCCCAGACCCTTGCGCTGTCCGATTGTAAAGTTGTGGATTCCCGTATGGCTGCCGACCACCTCGCCAGTCGTGGTGACCAGCTCGCCAGAGGTCTCCGGTAGCGCCTCGCCCTGCTCTGCCAGATAGGCGTTCAGAAAGGCCTTATAGTCGCCGCCGGGGACAAAGCAGATCTCCTGCGACTCAGGCTTGTCCGCCAGAGCAAGCCCATAGTTCCGCGCCAGCTCCCGCACCTCCGACTTGCGCAGGCTGCCCAGTGGGAACCAGCTCCGGCTGAGCTGCTCCTGAGTCAGTCCAAACAGGAAATAGCTCTGGTCCTTGGCAGCATCTACCGCCCGCCGCAGTAGCCAGCGGTCGCGATCCTCGTCGTACTCGACGCGCGCGTAATGGCCCGTGGCCAGGCGCTCGGCGCCGATCTGCCGCGCGGTGACCAGGAACTGATCGAACTTCACGTGGTTGTTGCACAGGCTGCAAGGGATCGGGGTGCGGCCGGAAAGATAGTCGCTGACAAACGGGCGCACGACGTCGCGCTCAAAGCGCTGCTCGTAGTTCACCACGTAGTACGGAATCTCGAGCTTCTCCGCCACCCGCCGTGCGTCGTAAACGTCATCCAGCGAGCAGCAGCGGCCGTGCACCGCCTCCGGCATGCCCGCCCGGCCGGTCAGCCGTCTCTGGTTCCACAGTTGCATGGTCAGCCCCACCACGTTGTGCCCCTCGGCACGCAGCATGGCAGCGACGGTCGAGGAATCGACACCGCCAGACATGGCAACCGCAATGGTCTCATTTACTGGCATTTGACCTAACTTTTGACCTAACTAATGATCTCGTCTCTTGCTCTTGATTATAGCGTCTGGGAGCAGCGGGCCTCGCATGTGCAACGGACCCGAAAGCCAAGAGCTAGAAGCTAATAGCTAGTAGCTGCCTTTTGATACACCGGCGAAAGCTCCCGCAGCCGCGCCACGGTCTCAGGCAGGATGGAAAGCGCGAAGTCCACGTCGTCAGGAGTGTTCTGCTTACCCAGGCTGAAGCGCAGGCTGGCGCGCGCTTGCTCCGGCGGCAGGCCCATGGCACTCAGCACGTGCGACGGCTCAAGGGTGCCGGAGGAGCAGGCCGCACCTGTCGACACCGCCAGGCCCTTCAGGTCGAGCGCAATCACCAGCGCCTCGCCTTCGATGAAATCGAAATGGATATTAGTGGTCGTAGGCACGCGCGGAACGCCTCCGCCATTGACCCCTACCGCCTCGATCTCGCGCAGCACCGTGCTCTCTATGCGGTCGCGCATGGCCGCGAACTTTTCTCCCTCACCCACGGCGAGCGACTGACGCGCCATCTCCGCCGCCTTTCCGAAGCCCACTATGCCCGGCAGGTTCTCAGTGCCGGCGCGGCGGGAGCGCTCATGGCTTCCGCCATAGAGCAGCGGGCGCAGCATCGTACCGCGGCGCACATAGAGCGCCCCCGTGCCCTGGGGCGCGTGCATCTTGTGGCCGGAGATGGACAATAGGTCACAGCCGATACCCTTCACGTTGATCGGCACCTTGCCTGCCGCCTGCACCGCGTCAGTGTGAAAGTAAACGTCGGCCTCGGCAGCGATCCTGGCGATCTCCTCTACCGGCTGCAGAACGCCTGTCTCGTTGTTGGCCATCATGATGGTGATGAGCTTGGTATCCGGCCGCAGCGCTCGGCGTACATCGTTCGGGTCGACCATCCCGCACGAGTCTACCGGGACGAAGGTCAGCTCGCAGCCGCGCTTCTCCAGTTCCCTGCAGGCGTTGAGCACAGCGTGGTGCTCGATGGTGGACGAAATGATGTGGTCGCCCGGCTCGACTAATCCGAAGATTGCCAGGTTGTCGGCTTCCGTCCCGCCGCTGGTAAAAACAATCTCCGCCGGACGCGCGCCGATCAGCTCCGCCACCGATTCCCGTGCGCGCTCCACCGCCGCCCGCGCCAGCTGCCCATACTGGTGAATCGACGACGCGTTACCGAACTGCTCAGCAAAGTAGGGGCGCATCACCTCCAGCACCTGCGGCAACACAGGCGTGCTGGCATTGTTGTCCATGTATACGCGGCGCATGACTCTATTCTACTGTCTTAGACGCGCGGCATGGAGTGCGGTGTAAGTAATGTCCGGGCGAAGCATGCTCCTTTAGTCCGTCCGCCCCAGGCCCAATAGGCGGGCAGAAGCCAGCTCGCGGCACAAGAGTGCGCGTGAGAGCCGTACTCTCGGGATGGCTCAGATGCTGGACCGGCAAAGCCCAGCCCCGCTGGGGCGGCATTTGAGCTAGCCCAGAACGTAAGTTCTGGGTTAGCTCGATCACCAGAGTTGTTCCTATCTGCCGAAGGCCCGTGCGCAGCCCGGAGGTCGAAGCGCGTAGAAACAGAAAAAGCGGCCGCCACTCACTTGAACCAGTGATAGCCAACAGAAAACTGAAGCGTGTTGATGCCCGGATTGGGGTCAGAAATGCCCGCGTTCGAAATGTGCACGTACCTCGCCGCCAGCGACACCGCCCGCTTTTCTCTCGTAAAGACGTAAACGCCGAAGCTGCCTTGTGGCAGGAAATTGACATTGGAGGTTCCCGCCGGGAGCTCGTCGGGCGAAACCAGCAACCCGCCGCCCAATTCGAAATAGGGCACCACCCGCGCCGTGCCACTAAAGTTCCACTTTAAGATCAGCGGGTTAATAGCGGCAGCATAAGAGGTTTTGCTGTGCCAGATGATGTATAGCGGAACGAGGTCGGCAGCGTACTCCAACCTTCCCCGCAGCGGCCCGGGCCCGTGCTCGTCCGTTAGCACCTTGCCGGCTCGCATGCCGAGGTTCCACAGCCGCACGCCTGCGGTGCTCGAGACGCTCGTCGCCCCACCCGTCCAAATTCCAAACTCCCAGACACCCTTGCCCAAGGACTCAGTTCTCTGTCCCCAGGTCAGGCCGCACAGCAACAGAACAGCGGCGACAACTTTCATCGCCCCTCCCAGTCTGGATCCGGTCCTGTGGTGAACCGGTAAAGCTACCAGCCCGGGCAGCCAGCGGCGAGGAAAATCTGTCCGCTCGATTGGCAGTGCGGTTTACCATGACTGTGAGCGGTTTGCGCGGGTTGCGCATCTAAAAAACTAAGAACCTGCAGCAGGAATGCGTGGTCTGAGGTAAAGAAGATGTATTTTCTGGACGGTCTCACTTCGTGGCCAAGCGGTCAGTTCTTCAATGTGCTGAGCTGTTATTTGACGATCACCTCTTTGATTTTCGTCTACTTCCTTCTCGACTAGCGCCCAAGAAAAAAGGGCGCAAACCTGCGCCCACTTCCGTACACGCCGGCGCTCGACTAGCTTGCGACCTCCTCGAGCTGCTTTTGGTCCACGTCAAAGTTTGAATAAACGTGCTGCACGTCATCGTGCTCTTCCAGCGCCTCGATCAGCTTGATCATCAACGTGGCCTGCTGCCCCTCGAGTTTGATGTAGTTCTGCGGCAGCATGGCGATTTCCGACATGGCGATGGGGACCTTCGCCTTTTTGATGGCCTCCACCGCGGGCTCGTAGCTGGCGGGATCGGTAATGACCTCCCAGTTGTCGCCATCATCGCGCAGGTCTTCGGCGCCGGCCTCCAGCACAATGTTCATCAGGTCGTCTTCCTTGGCCGCCGACTTCGCCACCAGGATCGAGCCTTTCTTATGAAACATCCACGCCACTGAGCCAGCCTCGCCCAGGTTGCCGCCATGCTTCGAGAACATGTGCCGGATCTCGCTAACCGTCCGGTTGCGGTTGTCAGTAGAGAGCTCCACCAGCACCGCCACTCCGCCCGGTCCGTAGCCCTCTAGCGCGAACTCCTCATAACTGACGCCGGGCAGTTCTCCGGTGCCGCGCTGGATAGCTCGCTTGATGTTGTCGGCAGGCATGTTCTCCGCCTTGGCGGCATCCACGGCGGTGCGCAGGCGGGGGTTCTTGTCTGGGTCGCCACCGCCCGTCTTGGCGGCCATCGTAATTTCCTTGATTACCCGGGTAAAGGCTTTCCCGCGCTTGGCATCCGCGGCTGCTTTCTTGTGCTTGATGGTGGCCCATTTGGAGTGGCCAGACATGGCAGGTCCTCGGAAAAAATCGCTTCAGCTCACGCCGCGTTCAGCAACTTATTATCAAAGCAATCGCGGATTATAGCATGCTGACCAGCGCTGTCCGCGGCACGAGAGTTCAGCGCGGGCTGGTGTCCCTCAACCTGCCGCGATAGGTGTAGATCACCGCCAGCAGCGGTGCCGCCAGCAGCACGCCCCAGATCGGCAAGACGATCCCCAACACAATGGGCGTCAGGATGGAAGCCCAGATCGGCACCTTTACCGTGCGCTTCATGATGTAGGGCTGCAGCACCAGACCGTCGGTCACCGCGATCGCTGCATACAGGATGAGCACGTAAAGCATGCGCTCCAAGCCGCCCGTCAGCCCTGCAGTGATGGCCGGACCGATCAGTGCCAGCATTGGCCCGAAGTTGGGAATGAACTGGAAGGCTCCGCCCAGCACGGCCCACAGCGGCGCCAGTGGCACGC
>DASYTX010000073.1:0-2829 GCA_036001865.1 Terriglobales bacterium | reverse complement strand
ATGACCAGGTCCATGGCGGCATCCACTGGGTGCTTGCCCTCCATGGCGGCGATCTGCGCCATGGTTTTGCCTTCGTATTTCTTGAGCTCGGGTTGCAGAAGAGAAGTCACCAGCACTCCGTCGGGCCCTCCCGCGCCCAGCCAGATGTTCTCGAACTTCTCGCTCAGCGCGGCCAGGTCGCGCTTGATGGCGGCGCGCTGCGCATGATCTTTGAGACGCGCCAGGAAGGGCTCCAAGCCGCCTTCGTGATACTTGGGCGGGATTGAGGCGCCGAGCGATGTAGCAGCAGCGACATACGGGTATTGGTCGGCCGTCACGTCAACGCCACTGGCACGCGCCTTCTGGATGGCGGCCACGACGTCTCGCATCGTGCCCCAGTTCTGCTTGCCGGCCACTTTCAGGTGCCAGATCTCCACAGGAACTTTGGCCTCGCGGCCGATGCGGAAGGCTTCTTCCAGCGCCGCCATCTCCTGGTCGCTTTCATTGCGGATGTGGCTGGCATAGATGCCGCCGTGCCTGGCCGCAGCTTTTGCCAGCGCGATCAGCTCTTCC
Organism: Terriglobales bacterium; assembly: GCA_036001865.1. Taxonomy (GTDB): domain Bacteria; phylum Acidobacteriota; class Terriglobia; order Terriglobales; family Acidobacteriaceae; genus DASYTX01. The sequence continues at coordinate 2,277 of DASYTX010000073.1, read as the reverse complement.
GTCTTGGCGTAACTTGCGGGAGCGTAGATGAGCGACGACGAAACGCCCAGCGCGCCCTCGCGCATGGCTTCCTCGACCAGCGCCTCCATACGGCGGAGTTCTTCAGCGGAGGGCGGACGGTCGGCATCGCCCACCACCACGCGACGCACCTGGGTGGCGCCAACAAACGTCGCCAGGTTCACGCCGGCGCCCTGCTTCTCCAAGCGCTCGAAGTATTCCGCCAGCGTCCGCCAGTCGACCTTCAGCTTGTAGTGATTGAGGAATTCGCGGTTTTCCTCGATGAGCCGCTCGTTGATGGGCGCAACCGATTCTCCCTCTCCGGTGACTTCCGTCGTGATGCCCTGGGTGAGCTTGCTTACCGCTTGCTTGTCGATGAGCAGGTGGTATTCGGATTGGCCCAGCATGTCGATGAAGCCGGGCGCCACCACCAGGCCAGCGGCGTCGATCATCCGCTTCGCCGTTGCACCTTCCGCGGCGCGGCCCACAAGCGCGATGCGGTCGCCGACAATGCCCACGTCGGCGTAGATCCATGGATTGCCGCTGCCGTCCACCACGCGGCCGTTACGGATGAGCACGTCGTACTGCTGGGCAGAAGCGGCGAGCGCGATGCCAAGGAAAAGTACCAGAGACCAGAGACGCAGCATCATTGCTCCTTGTATTCCAATAGTTTGTCATCCTGAGCGAAGCGAAGGATCTAGGGTCTAGATCCACAACTAACTATCCTTCACAGTGGCAGAAAGTCTCCGTGCCGCGACCAGTAGAGAAACAAGGCAAACAGGGCCGCAACGGCGGTGCTGGTGAAGTTGACAGCGTCATTGCGCATCAGGCCGCGGCGCTCCAACAAGGCGCCGAGAAAGCTGTCAACAAACATTCCCAGGGTGGCCGCGCCCGCCGCGGTTACCACCCAGTGGAGTTCGATCATCCCGCTGAGCGCACACACGCCCGCCACCACCAGCGCAGCGAACACTCCGGCGAGGCTGCCCTGCCAACTGATACCGCCATCGGTGCCCGCAGCCACCAGGCGGAAGCTGGTGACCAGGTAGGCCCTCTGGCTGACCGCCTGCCCGAATTCGCTGGAAACCGTATCCGCGGCGGCTTCAGCGAGGGCGGCCGCGGCTGCGATCAGCCAGCCCGCTGGATGACCGGAAAAACTTGAGATCACCGCTAGGACGGCTGCGACCGCGAGATTAGCGAGTACCTGCGAAGCCGTCCGTCCGCCACCGTGCTCGGCCGTGCCCAGCGCCCGCTTGCGTCCGTAGCCGACACGCGTTGTGATCAGGGCCAGCAGGAACACGGCGACCAGTCCGGCGAAGGCGCCCAGGCCGCCGCCGAGCGCCAGCATCAACGCCATGACCCCACCTGCCACGGCGCCCGAAGGAGAAACCGCGCGTACCCAGCGCGCCGATAACGCGAACATCAAAGTGAATCCCAGCGCCAGCAGCGTGCGACGGACACTTGGGCTGGTCAGCCATTCAAGCCCACGCGGTGACTGCCATGCGACCAGGAAGACCAACGCCATGGCGGCGAAGCCGCGTGGGCGTAAGCTTCGCAGCGCTCTGCGCCACTGCCAGCCGACTCTTCTCTTTGTTGGTGGTTCCATCCGCCGTCTTAGTCCCGCGGGCGCTGCCTTCCTGCCGGATATCGGCGCGGTAGCGCTGGCGGCACCGCGTTCGGTGCGTCGCATCCTATCAAAGTTCCCCGCGATTGAGCCCCCGAGTGGAAGCCGCGGCGTGGCCCAGCCCCGCAGGGGCGCGGCATTCATTAGCCCAGCACGTGAGTGCTGGGTTTGTGAACAACAACGAGCGAGTCCCCGTAGGGACGGCACAAAACCATTCTTGCTCGACCACACCGCTGGCGCAGACGCCGACCTTCCCGATAGAATCACTGCTTCATCCCTTATGCGTCTGAACTATTTTCTGGCCTTCATGCAATCCAATCGCGAGGTCGGCCTTTCCGGCCTGCTATTCATCCTGGTGCTGATGATCTCCGGCTGTGGCGACACCTTCCGCCCGGTGGCTAATCCCCTGCCCGGCCCGGGGGGCGACCCGCAGCGGCTGACTATGTCGGTCACCGTGGCCGACAATGGTGGCAATTCGGGCACCGCCACCAACATCAATGTTTCGGGCGACACCAACGTTGGCCAGCTAAGTCTCGGCCGCAACCCCGTGCACGCTGGCCTTCAGTCGAACTTTCGTGTCTTCGTGGCCAACCAGGGCGACGACACTATCTCCCAGTTCAATGCGCTGCAGCCCCAAACCGCCCCTGTGACCATCACCC
>DASYTX010000072.1:0-2295 GCA_036001865.1 Terriglobales bacterium | reverse complement strand
CGCCGTTGCAGCGCGAAGGAGCCGATGACCCGTTGCTGGTCGTCGTAGAGTTCAGTGACAGAGCTGGGACGGTACCGCTCCAGTTCCTCTACCTGCGGCAGGTCAACTGAGTAGACGATCAGCAGCCCGCCCATGGCGCCCAGCGTGGCCGAGGCCACGAGCAGAAGCACCAGCAGGACCAGCCTGACCAATCTCTTGCGACGTGGCTGGGCCGAGGGATGCTGCGGGAACAGAGTTTGCATCGGGTGCTTGTGTTCAGCATAGCACTTTGACTTCGGTACTCAGTACTCGGTACTCAGTACTCAGTTGAAGACCGAGCGTGTCCTTCCCAAGATCATCGGTGAGCCGAGTTCGTTAAAAGAGAAAAGCCATCACACCCACTTGGGCGTGATGGCTCCAGACTGAGTACTGAGTACTGGTTACTGAGTTACTGCCTTATGCAGACCGGTTCTTCAGCACCTCAACGGCGCGGCGCAACTGTTCATCAGTCTTGGGTGCTTCGTCTTTCTTCAGGTCGCGATCCGGCGGGCTCTCCAGTTCGTCGTCAGGGAGAGCATCGTCGCTCAAATCGCTATCGGCCACCAGGATGTTGGGCGTGACCGCCGTGTCCTGGATGGGCTTGCCGCCGGGCGTGTAGTACTTGGCGATGGACAGGATCAGCGCCGACCCGTCCGGGATCTCGATGATCTTCTGAATGGATCCCAGGCCGAAGGTCTTGTCGCCGACCACGTCGCCGCGGGCATTCTCCAGCACCGCCGCCGCCACGATCTCCGCCGGGCCCGCCGTCCCGCGATTCACCAGCACCACCAGCGGCAGCTTGGTCATCGCCTTCTGAGGCTCGGCCTGAAAGGTCTCGCGCGCGTACTTCTGCCCCTGCAGGTAGGTGATAACGCCGCGATCGAGAAACAGGTTGGCGACCATCACCCCTTCGCTGGGCTCACCCTCGGAACAGTTGCGCAGGTCCAGGATGAACTTCTTGGCCCCGGCGTTCTGCACGGCTTTGATCTTGGAGGCAATCTCCTGCGCCTTGCCCTTGGTGATGGCGTCCACCTTGATGTACCCAATGCCGTCCTCGAGCATGCGTTCGCTGACCGGCGGGATGACAACGGCGTCGCGCGTCACCGTGACCCTCTGCGGCTCGGCGCGGCGGGCGCGCACGATGGAGAAGGTCAGGTTCGACCCCGGCTCGCCCTTCATCATGCCCCGCACTTCGGCCAGCGACATGTCGCGCGTGCTGCGGCCGTCAATGGCCTCGATGATGTCACCCGTCTCCATGCCGGCTTTGTCGGCTGGCCCGCCCGGAATGGTGGAGATCACCGCGGCGTAGCCAAAACGCTTGGAGATGGTCGCTCCCAGGTTGCCCTTACCGTCCGCCCGCTGCTCGCGAAAGCGCTTGTATTCGGCGGGGCTGAGGTAGCTGGAGTTGGCATCGAGCGACTCCACCAGGCCGTGCAACGAACCGTCGGTGACCGTCGCGATGTTGGGCTCCTCCACATATTCGCTGCGGATGCGCGACAACACCTCGCTGTAGACGCCTAATTGGCGGTAGGCGCCGTCGTTGGTCGAGGCACGCACGCCCAGGCCGCCGGCTACGGCCAGCAGCACAATGGCGACGGAAACGCTAAGCACCAGGATTTTCAGGTTTTTGGACATGGATCTATGATCTATGCAGTTCTTCGAAGCGCTCTCCCGGAATTTCGCTCATTATAACCCGGAGCCCCGAAATAACCCGGAGCCCCGAACCTTCGGGGCCGCCCCCGGGTTACCGGCGTAATAGTAAGACGCTGGTGGTGCGGCTTTCGTTTCATCGATTTGTAGAATTCCCCGCAGGTCGAGGATGCCGCGCAGCTCCAATGCTGCCATTGGCAAGCCCGCATGCTCAGTGAGTGCCGTGTAGAGAGGCAGGAAAGAGTCGTGACCCCCGCCCCCGGGATTCCGTATCCTTAAAATCAGCAACTTACGCAGGTATTTCGTGGTTAGTCCCTTGGGCCCAATGACTTGCGGGCAGGAACCATTTATTGAGACAGGTTGCCACGCCTCGAACGTCATTTGCAGTTAGATATAACATACACATTTCACAATATCATCTAATTAGCGTATTGTCCAGGACAAATGTGCACGTGGCAACCGGTGAGGTTCCCAATGATGCCGCTGTTGAAGCACACGGAAACCGACGTCAACGGACGTATCCATGCTAAAGGGGAACAAAAACTTCTGTAGCCTCCCGAGGCGGGGCTTGCGCACTTCAACACGCGGGAGATCAAAGACGGTGAGCGCACTGTGACGGCGATTCAG
>DASYTX010000071.1:0-2402 GCA_036001865.1 Terriglobales bacterium | reverse complement strand
TGCCGGGCGATATCCTCTTGCTGGCCACCGATGGGTTGACCAAGAACGTCCCCGAGATGCGCGTGCTGAGCCTCGTCCAGTCTGGCCCTTCGCTCGAGCGCGCCTGCGACGAGCTGGTGCGCGCCGCCCGCGATGCCGGCGGCGACGACAACATCACCTGCGTGCTGGTAAGAATTGGGTGATTGGGAATTGAGTAATTGGAGAATTGAGGAATTGAGTAATTTAAGAAAAAAGCAGAGTAGCGCTTTCTGCAATTACCCAATTTCTCAATTACACAATTTCCCAATCTCCCGCCCCTGCTAAACTCTTGCGTCTTCCCCAATCCGCATTCTCGAGGTGCTCATGGAGATAAAAACCGTCGGCGTGGTCGGCGCGGGCACGATGGGCAACGGCATCGCTCACGTCTTCGCCAAGGCGGGGTTCAGCGTACTCCTGATGGACGTTGACCAGCGCTTCCTCGACCGCGCGCTTGCGACCATCGGCAAGAACCTGGAGCGCGAAGTTGCCAAGCAGAAGATCACTGCCGAGCAGCGCCAGGCGGCGCTGGGTCGCATCAAGCCCGTCCTGGACCGATCGCCTCTGGCCGATTGCGACTTCATCGTGGAAGCCGCCACAGAGAAGTTCGAGATCAAGGCCGAGCTCTTCCGCGACCTCGACCACCGTTGCCGGGCGGAGATCATCCTGGCCTCAAATACGTCATCCATTTCGATTACCAAACTGGCCGCGCTCACCAAGCGGCCCGACAAAGTTATCGGCATGCACTTCTTCAATCCCGTGCCCATGATGAAGCTGGTGGAGATCATCCGCGGGCTGGCAACTTCCGGGGAGACCTTCCGCGTGGTCAAGTCGCTGGCCGAGAAACTGGAGAAGACGCCCATCGAAGTCAATGACGCTCCCGGCTTTGTCGGCAACCGCGTGCTGCTACCCATGCTGAACGAGGCCATATACGCGCTGATGGAAGGCGTCGCCACCAAGGAAGCCATCGATGAAGTTTTCAAGCTGGGCATGGCCCATCCCATGGGCCCGCTGACCTTGGCCGACTTCATCGGTCTGGATGTATGTCTCGATATCCTGCGCGTCATGCATGAAGGCCTGGGCGACCCTAAGTACCGTCCCTGTCCGCTGCTGGTGAAGATGGTGGATGCGGGGTGGCTGGGGAGGAAGACGGGTCGGGGGTTTTACCAGTACTGATTAGAGTGGAAGCGCCGTCAGCTCGCCCTGTGTACTGATTAATTACTCGTATTCAAGCCCAGTACTCGCTATGCTGCCTCTGATGTCGGCCCGTCTTACGATCCTGGCCAGTGGCAGCCGAGGAAATAGCGCCATCGTGGCCAGTTCCCATACCCGTATCCTGGTGGACGCCGGGCTTTCCTGTCGCGAAACCCTCCGCCGCATGCAGCAAAGTGGCGAAGATCCGCATTCCATCACCGCCATCCTGATCTCCCACGAGCATTCCGACCACGTTTGCGGCCTGAGAGTGCTGGCGCGCAAGCTCAAGGTGCCGGTTTACATGACGGGCGCGGCCAACGATGCCTGGGGGCGTGACTGCGGCCGCGAGCAGACCCACCTGGAACGGCTAGAGCTGTTCACCTCCGGGCGCAGCTTTCAGATTGGCGACATCACCGTGATGCCCTTCACCGTGCCGCATGACGCCGCCGATCCTGTGGCCTTCACCTTCCGCATCGACGGCGTAAAGATCGGGATCGCAACCGACCTCGGTTACGTGCCAGCCAGCGTCGGCCAACATCTGCGCGGCTGCGACCTGCTGATGGTCGAATCCAATCATGATCTGGAGATGCTGCGCATCGGGCCGTACCCGTGGTCGGTGAAGCAGCGGGTGATGAGCCGCGTGGGCCACCTTTCCAACGCCGCCCTCGCGGAATTCTTCTCCGGCGATTATGATGGAGGCGCTGCGTTCCTCGTGCTGGCACACCTCTCCGAGCAGAACAACCATCCTGAGGTCGCACGCGAGGCCGCGGAGCGCGCCTTGGAGCCGCGCCGCAACCTGCTGTTCAACCGGTTGCTGCTGGCCTCGCAATGGAACGCGCTGGAAAGTATCCGGCTGTAAGCATGAGTCAGAACTGCACCGACCCTGTGGTAGGCCACATCCTGGCCGGGTGGCGCTATGACATTTCCGGCCTGGCGGCAGAGATGCGCGGCGACTACGAAGCCCATTTCGCCGAATGTGGCCGCTGCCGGTCGCGCCAGCGCCTGCATCGCACCATCGACATCGCACTGATCGCGGTGGCCAGCGTGTCCGCCGGGCTGTTCCTGCTGGCCTTCGCCGTTATCCGCTACTTCTCACCGAAGCACGCCCTCTTGCTGCAGATTGCGGCGCTGGCCGGCTTCCTGTTGTCTGCGATCGTATGGCTCCTGGTTGCATTGGTGACCCCTGCACCGCT
>DASYTX010000070.1:0-2123 GCA_036001865.1 Terriglobales bacterium | reverse complement strand
CGTCAGCGCGTCAGCAGCCGTTATCCGCTAGCCGCTGATTTGCCGGGCCGACCTCAGCTCGACAGGCTCTTAAGTGACGCGGGGCTGGAGTTGGCATGGAATCCGGATCATCCCGGCGGTGGCGCCTATCTCAGTACTGCTCGCAACGTGCTGAGCGTCTCGAGTATCACCCAAACCCCGTCTCGGTATCAGACGACTGTCCGCGCGCCGGGAACACCGATGCCGCAATTCCGCCCGACCTTCGTGGATCCCGACGTTGCCGAAGCCCGGCAGTTCGAGGACCGGCTGCGATACGCCGAACAACACGGCTCATTCCTGGCCCTGACCGCCAAACCCAATCTTTATCAGCGTGTCCGTGAAGAATTGACTGCTCGCTTCAAGACCCGGCCACTAGATCTGGAGCGGGTGTTCCTCGATGCGCTGCGCAAGGCTGCCGGCGACGTCGGCGCTGACTGGAACGTCGTCGTCAATGCTGACGCCGCGCCGCCCCAAAGCGCCGATTGGCGCAACCTGAACCATCTGATCGCCAGCAAGGTCATCTCCCAAGTGGAGCAGGTTCTTATTCAAGGTGACAAGACCGTGCTCGCGTACCACCTGAACTGGCTTCAGCGTTACGGCCAAGTGGTTATGCTCACGCGGCTACATCAGGCCGTTCAGGACGGGCAACTGCACGGCGCGTGGCTCCTGATCCCGGCCAGCCCGCAGACCGAGATGCCGCTGCTGGATGGCGAGGCCGTCCCGGTAATCACCAACAACCAATGGGCGCATGTCCCGGAAAGTTGGTGTCAGAACCTGCACCGCTCCGGGGCGGCGAACAATCGCGGTAACCCGGCACCCGTCAGCAGCGGGCCGATGGGCACGTCGGAAGAAATATAGGCTTACAATGGTTGACCGACAGCACTTACTGGCCGACTTCAAACGACTCCTGCGGGACATGGAGGTCGATCTCCGCGCCCGCTGCGATGAAGTCGCTCAGATCAACGCCGACCTTATGAAGGAATACGAGCAGGCTCGTGCTGCCAACCGCGCAGGGATTACGTTCGAGGAATGGCGGGCGGACCTGATCACGCAAGTCGCCGTCGCGTGGGTGCTCTCCAGCGTGTTTGTGCGGTTCCTAGAGGATAATGCACTCATCTCTCCGCCACGGATTTCCGGGCTGCTGCATGGCGCCGGTGACGGGCAGGGCCTCACGCGGGCTCGTGACGAGCGGGATGTTTTTTTTCGTGCACATCCTAAGCAGACTGATCGCGATTATCTGCTGGCCGTGTTTGATAATCTGGCCAAGCTTCCAGGCACCAAAGACGTTTTTGGCCCGCACAACCCCGTTAGTCCGTACCGCAACTGGCTGTCCGGCGACGCCGCGCAGAAGCTCATCGAGTCCTTCCAGAAGATCGACGTCGACGGCGCCGGCGAGTTGATTCACGACTTCACCGACCCGGACTGGGACACGCGGTTCCTGGGCGATCTTTATCAGGACCTGTCCGAGGCCGCCCGTAAGAAGTACGCCTTGCTCCAAACGCCGATCTTCGTGGAGGAGTTCATCCTCGACCGCACATTGGAGCCCGCGATCAATGAGTTCGGCCTCAAACACCTCAAGATGATTGACCCGGCCTGCGGCAGCGGACACTTCTTGCTGGGAGGTTTCGCGCGAATTCTGCACCACTGGCGCAAAGAGGAGCCTGGCACGAATGAGCGGGAGCTGGTAAATCGGGCCCTAGCCAGCGTGCACGGCGTGGACCTGAATCCCTACGCTGTGGCCATCGCGCGCTTCCGGCTGCTGCTGGCGGCAATGAAGGAGTGCCAGGTCACGCGGCTAAAGGATGTCCCAAACTTCCAGTTCAATCTAGCCTGCGGCGATTCGCTACTGCACGGAAGCGTCTCAGCCCAGCAGCAGGTGATGGGCTTCCACGAACTAGCGCATCATTACCAGAGCGAGGACATCGGCGAACTTCGCCGAATTCTCAAAGGAGGTCAGTATCACGCCGTGGTAGCGAACCCACCGTACATCACCGTCAAGGACCAGGCTCTGAACCAAGCCTATAGAGACCGTTATCCGAGCGTCTGTTACAGGGCATACTCGCTCGCAGTGCCTTTCATGCAACGGCTCTTTGATCTCGCGTGCA
>DASYTX010000069.1:0-4576 GCA_036001865.1 Terriglobales bacterium | reverse complement strand
GTTGAGAAGCACAACCTGGCCGAAGTCTCTTCGCGTCCCCACGTAGCCGTCACCGCGGTCTGCGGCAAGGTCGAGGCCGAACTGGCCGAGATGGACGATGCCGAAGCCGCCGAGTTCCTCGCGAGCTACAACCTCAAGGAAAGCGGGCTGGTGCGGCTGGTGCGCAAGACTTATGAGTTGATGGGATTGATTTCCTTCTTCACCACCATGGGAGACGAGTGCCGCGCCTGGACCGTTCCGCAAGGCACTCACGCCATCGACGCCGCCGGCGCCATCCACTCCGACCTGCAGAAACACTTCGTGCGCGCGGAAGTCATCCGCTGGGATGCTTTGCTCGCCGTCGGTTCGGAAGCCAACGCCCGTGCCCGCGGCACTCTGCGCCTGGAGGGAAAAGACTACGTGGTCAAGGATGGCGACGTAGTGCACATTCGGCATACCGCCTGAACTTGCCACTCGCAACCCCGTACTCGGTACTTGCAACTCCTTCTGCTATCCTGCTCACCTTTATTGCATCGCTCACAATGCATCCCGTCCTCACAAGCCTGCTGCTGGGCCTGACGGCAGCGTTAGCCGAGATTTTCGGCGGCGCCATCGTCGTGCAGAAGCACTGGGACCACCGTTATCTCAAGTACTTCGTTGCCGCCGGCTCTGGCTTCATGCTGGCCGCCGCCATGCTCGAGATGGTGCCCAGGAGCCTGGCGCTGGCGGGGCCGCGCGCTCCTTTGTTTGTTCTGATCGGTTATCTCATCGTGCATTTCTTCGAGCACTCGGTCACGCCGCACTTCCATTTCGGCGAAGAGGTCCACCCCGACGAATTCGTCCGCGCCCACACCAGCTATTCCGTCCTTTTCGCTCTAATGATTCACACCTTCTTCGACGGTATCGCCATCGCCTCGGGCTTCCTGATCTCCAACTGGCTGGGATGGGTGATCTTCCTGGCGGTCTTCCTGCACAAGATCCCGGAGGGCTTCACCGTGGCCTCGGTGATGTTGGCCAGCGGACGCAGCCGCGGCATCGCTTGGGGTTCGTCCGTGTTGCTGGGCGCGTCCACCCTCTGCGGGGTGCTGGTCATGTCGGCGCTGGGCCGCTTTGTCCACATCGGACTGGCGCTCTCGGCCGGAGTCACGATCTACGTCGCCGCCTCCGACCTCATGCCGGAGGTCAACCGCGAGCCCGGTGTGAAGATGGCGCTGGTGGTTTTCCTAGGGGTGGGATTGATGTTCCTACTGGCAGCCACCTTCAAGATGTAGACGTCGCATGCAACGACTCTCGTGCAGGCCTACTCCACCGTTTGCCGCGCCTTATAACCTTCGCGCGCCAGCACCTGGTACTTCACCTCTTTGCCCTTCTGGTTCCTTACCCGGAGCGGCTGCCCGTTCGGATCGATTACCTCGACCTTGAGCTTGCGATAGGAACCGTCCTGCTTGGAGTTGGTGGGCCGGTAGGCCAGCGTGTACTGGTTGCGGATGGACTCGGCGATGTCCCCGAACACTTCGCGCAGCGCCCCTTCGAAGCGGGGGAAGTAGGCCCGCCCTCCGGTCATGCGCGCGAAGGTGTTCATCTGGTTGTCGGCCTGCAAATAGTCGAGCCGGGTGGTGCTGGCCATGCTCGCATCGGCCATAGTGCGGATCCATTGCCCGGTGCCGATAGCGAAGATGGTGATGTCCTGCGTAGCCTTCAGCTTTTTCAGCACCTCGTCATAGTTCAGCTTGCTGAAGGTGTCGCGCCCGCTCGAGATTAGGATGATGTACTTGCGCCCTTCCACCCGGTCTAGCCGGTCCAGCATGTCGTACAGGGCATCGAACAGGTTGGTCTCGCGCCACGTAGGCATGCGCAGGGTGTTGAGCGCCCCGTAGATGGCGCGCTTGTCCTGGGTAAAATCCACCAGAATGTGGGGCTTCATGTCGTAATAGGACACCGCCACCCAGTCTTCTTTCTTTAGCGAACTGGCAAAGGCATAACCGGCGTTCAGCGCGTCGTTGAGGAAATAATAGTTGGTCGCGGCAAATTCCAGCAGCAGCACCGCGGTGACGGGCTTCTCCGCGCTCTGGCTGAAACTAGTCACCTTCTGCGCCACCCCGTCCTCGTACACGCGGAAGTTCTCTGCCTTCAACCCGGGGATGAACTGCCCGTCCTTGGTGGTGACTAGCACGTCCACGTTTACTAGCGGGACGTCCACGCGCAGGGAAAAATCCTCCAGTGGCTCCTGCTTCCTCGGCCTGGGCTTCTCCGGAGGAGGCTCTTCTTTCTTCTTGGGAACAGCGATCGGCCCGACTTCGGTCTGGGGGCCACCCGCCTCCGGCGGCGGCTCCTGCTTCTGGCTGGCTGGGGGCGGGGGCTGGGTCTGTGCCGGCGCGGGCATCGCCATGAGGATGCACATAAGGCCGGCCAGCAAAGCCAGCCTCAGCAATGCCGCACGGACACGAACTCTAGGGCGCTCTAGGAGTGAATAAACGAGGAACATTGCTCCGGCCCGTCTAAGATTCTCGTGCTAGTATAGATGCAGAAGTCCACATTTTGGCTTTGCTTCCGTGCACATCGCCTCCCCCTGTTTGTGAACGGAGAAGATCGGCCCGGTGGTATGAAAAAAGCTGTTTTCGCTCATCTTCTTGCTGTTTGCTTGGGGTTGGCGATGGTCGGCTCCGCCGCCTCTACACCCCCCGCTCCATCCGCTTCCGCTTCGATCATGACCGTGGATCAACTTCGTCCCGGCATGCGCGGCGTTGCCTACACCGTCTTTCAGGGTACCAGGCCGGAGTCCATGGATGTCGAGGTCCTGGGTGTGCTCCGCTCGGTTATTGGGCCGAAGAGCGACATCATCCTAATCCGCCTGCATGGCGCAAAGCCCGAGTTCACCGGCGTGGTTGCCGGCATGAGCGGCAGCCCGGTATACATCGATGGGAAGCTTGTGGGCGCGATCGCCTACCGCATCGGGCAGTTTTCCAAGGAGCCTATTGCCGGAGTCACGCCCATCGCGGACATGCTCGAGATTGACGAGATGGACCGCAGCCTGCCTGCTGAGCAATCGGTTCCGGTTAGGACTGCGAGCGCTGCCACCAAGGCTGCTACGCCCGCTTCCGTCGGTGACATTCAACAGTACGCGCAGTACCTCACTCCGATCGAGACTCCCGTTGTCTTCAGCGGGTTCAGCGAAGAGACCATCCGCCAATTCGCGCCCCAGTTCGCACAGGCAGGCATCGTGCCGGTGATGGGGGTCGGTTCGGCAAGCGATGCGAAGAACGATGACCCGGTCGTGCCTGGCTCCGCAGTCAGCGCCGTCCTGATCGGCGGCGACATGAACGCCGCCGGCACCTGCACCGTCACCTACGCCGATGCCGAGCGCCTGCTGGCCTGCGGCCATCCCCTGCTGCAGTTCGGCATGGTGGACATGCCCATGACCAAGGCTGAGGTCGTAGCCACACTGCCCTCGCCCCTGAACGCCTTCAAGATCGTGAACACCACGGAGCCCATCGGCGCCTTCGTGCAGGACCGCCGCACCGGCATCTTGGGCCGCTTTGGCAAGAAGCCGCAGATGATCCCGGTGACGGTCACCATTCGCGGCGGCTCGAAGACCACGGAGTTTAACTACGAAGTCCTCAACAACGCCCGCCTGACGCCCGTCGCGGTCATGGCCACGGTGTTTAATTCATTGCGGGGCACCAACGATTACGGCGAAGAGATCACCTACAGGCTGCAGGGTCGCATCAGTGTGGCCGGCTACCCGGACGTGGGCTTGCAGAATATGTTCGCTCCTCTGGACAGCAACACACCAACCGCGATCGTCGTGGCGTTGTCCCTCGGGGACCGCTTCACTCGCATCTTCGATAACCCTTACGCTCGTCCGCAGATCGAGAGCGTCAAGCTGGAAGTTGACCTGCTCCGTGAGCGCCGCTGGGCGCGGCTGGAGAGCGCCCGCACTGACGTCACCGAGGCGCGTCCCGGCGACGAGATCGTCATTGAGGCCGTCCTGCGGCCCTACCGCGGCGAGCGCATCGTCCGCCAGATCCCGGTGCGCATCCCGACTTCTACGCCCAAGGGCACGCTGCGCATCCTGGTTAGCGACGGCGATACTCTCGACCGTACCCGCCGCTTCGCCACTGCCTTCGGCCGCCGTTTGGATCTCGGCTCTACCATCGCTCTTCTCAACAAGGAGCGGCTGAACACGCACGTTTACGTCTCCCTGCTTGAGGCCAACCCTCAGGCCATGGTTGAAGACAAGGTCATGCCCACCCTGCCACTCTCGGTCATGAACGTGATGGAGGGTCTGCGCGGCACCCAAGACATGGTGGTCATCGGCGAGTCGGCGGTCAACGAGGCTTCGACTCCGCTCGATTACGTCGTGTCCGGCGCTCAGATCATCAGCGTCACCGTGAAATGACGATGGCGGTGTAGCGCGCTCGCCCTCGAGCGGGCGAGAATCATCCATAAGCCATGCTTGCTCATAAGCCATGCTTGCTCACAACCTGAGTAAGCGCGATAAAATCATTCCCAGATGAAATCATCAACGCTCAGCATCGCTATCGCTGCGGCCGCGCTTGCGACCGCTTCTTGTGCCCTAGCTGAGGGCACCCACAAC
>DASYTX010000068.1:0-4634 GCA_036001865.1 Terriglobales bacterium | reverse complement strand
GTATATTGTCCCGTCCCGGAGGTGATTCTTGCCCGCAGCCCTCACGCCTCTGTTCCGACCCTCCCGCATCGTCATGATAGGCGCCTCGGCGAATCAGGAGAAGTTGAGCTTCCAGATCTTCCGCAATATTAAGGAGGCGGGGTTTGCCGGCGAGATCATCCCGGTGAACCCTAAAGGCGAAATCATCCTTGGCATCCCTTCGCTCAAGTCGGTCGCGGAAGTGCCTGCCGGCACCGACCTCGCGGTTGTCATGATCCCTGCGAAGCTCGTGCCTGACACCATCCTGCAACTCGGTGAGAGGAAAGTGAAATCGGCAGTGGTGATCAGCGGAGGCTTCGCCGAGTCCGGCGACGCGGGCGCCGCCTTGCAGGAAGAGCTGGCAAAGAATGCGGCGCGCTACGGCATCCGAGTCGTTGGGCCGAACTGCCAGGGGGTGAACTACCCGTACCATGGCCTGTGCGCGTCGTGGCCACTGCTGACTCGCCGCGGCGACATGGCGATCGTCTCGCAAAGTGGAACAGTGGGTGCCGCTCTCATCGATTGGGCCTCACAAGATCGCCTCGGTTTTTCTGCCTTCGTGAGCATGGGCAACCGCGCGGACGTCGACGAGGCCGACCTGATCTCCTTTTTTTCCGATGACCCCCATACAAAGGTCATCGCGCTCTACATCGAAGGGGTCAAGCACGCCGCAAAGTTCCTGGGCGCTGTGAAGAAGTGCCGCAAGCCAATTGTGATTTTGAAGCCGGGCCGGACAGAACGCGGCCGCAAGGCGGCGGAGTCGCACACTCGGTCGCTCGCTGGCCGTGACGAAATTTACGAAGCTGTCTTCCGCCAGCACCGCATTCACCGCGCCTCCAACCTCGAGGAACTGTATGACTTCGCCAAGGCGCTAGCGTACTTGCCGCCGCCAGAGGGACCGCGCACGCTGATCGTGACCAGCTCGGGCGGCTCGGCCGTGATCGCCACCGACGGCCTGGAAGAAAACGGATTCCGGGTCACCTCCCTCCCCGAGCCAGTTGCCGTCCGTCTGCGCGAGTTTCTCCCCCCACACTGCATCGTAAGCAATCCTCTCGATCTCACCGGCGATGCCAATGCGACCTGGTACCGCAATGTCCTCGAAGCCGCAGACGGCCACTACGATGTGGTGATGATTATCTTCGGCGATCCCATTGCCGGCGCCAGCGACGTCATCCGCCGCGGCCGCTGCGAGCTGGTCGCCTACTTGGGCGGCGCCGATGTCGAGCGCGAGGAGCGCGCCCGCCTGCACGAAAAAAAGATCGCTGTCTTCCCAACTCCGGAGCGTGCGGTGAAGGCCCTGGCCTGCCACGCGCGCTTTCACCGCGACCGGTTTCCATTGGACAGCGGGATCCCGGCAGCCCAAACAACCCACAGTTCAACCCTGGCTTCCCTCCCGCCCGCGGACTCCATGCGGTTTCTCTCCACGGTTGGTATTCCGGTGACGGCCGCCGCCCGTGCCGCAACGGAAGAGGAGGCGGTCGAGGTCGCGCGGCGCATTGGCTTTCCGGTAGCCCTCAAGATCAACTCACCCGACGTCACTCACAAGACCGATGTCGGTGGAGTTGTGCTGGGCGTGAGAGACGAAGCCGGCGTTCGCGCCGCCTTCCGCAACTTCCGCGACATTGAGCAGGCCCGGGGCTTCCGTGCCGGAGGGGCGCTGGTGTGCGCCATGGCGCCTTCCGGGCAGGAAGTCATCATCGGTGTCACGCGCGATGCGCAGTTCGGGCACGCAATCATGTTCGGCATGGGCGGGACACTGGTTGAACTCCTCAAGGATGTTTCGTTCCGCATCGTCCCTCTATCGGGCCAGGATGCCGCGGAGATGATCTCTGAAGTGCGCGGCGCCCGCGTACTCGAAGGCGTTCGCGGAGCCAAGCCGGCCGACCTGGCCGCCCTTAAGGACCTGCTGCTGCGTGTCTCCGACCTGGTCAGCAAGAACCCGGACATCGAAGAGATGGACCTGAATCCCGTATTCGTGTACGACAAGGGAGTACTGGTGGCAGACGCTCGGGTCGCTCTTTCAGTATCGGCTGCCAAGACTGCTTCCTTGCAAGGAGCTGCACGTCCCGCCTGACCTGCTTCCTGGCAGCACAGGCGGAAATAAATCCACCATGTAACGGAGGATAGCGTGAATACTTCCCGATTCTTTGCAACCCTACTCATGATTTTTGCTCTCTGTGCGACCGTGGCTGCGCAGAACTCACCCGTTGCTCCATCGACATCGAAGGATGTGTACGGGCACAGCGCTTCTCCGCTGCTGCCCAACCCTGGGTTTGAAAAGATCAAGTCACTCGCTGGGAATTGGGAAGGCACTTATGGTGACGGAAAAGGCAAATCGGTTATGAACTTCCGCGTTGTCTCGAATGGCTCTGCGGTGATGCTGAGCATGGACGAGGCCACTAAGGGCGAGATGATCACCGTCTTTCACCCCGACGGCACAGGTCTGATCGCCACCCACTATTGCGCGGCACGCAATCAACCCCGCATGCAGGCGGTTGCCTCGTCTAATCCTAACGTCCTCCGCTTTGAGTTCAAGGACATCACCAACCTGCCCGATGCCAGGGTCGGCCACATGCAGGCGCTAACCCTGACCATGCTCGATCCCGACCACCACATACAGGAGTGGACGTTCGTCCAAGATGGCAAGCAGGAGACGGGCAGGTTTGAAGTACGCCGCGTAAGGTAGTGGGGATGGCTTCTTCTCTCGCCTAACCTGAAAGAACACCGGGCGCCGGTGGGGCGGGGACAGGGCTGGAACGGCTGCGGGTGCTTGAGGCTTCAGTGGGAGGCTTGTAGTTACTTTCTTTCCAGAACCCGCTTCACCGCGCTCACGATGTGCCGCGCTGTGAGCCCGTACTTGTCCATCAACTGCTCAGGCGTGCCAGACTCGGCATAGGTATTGCGGATTCCAACGAACTCGATGGGCACAGGATGCGACCGCGCCACTGAGCGCGCCACCTGTGAACCCAATCCGCCATCGAGCAGGTGCTCTTCCGCGGTGACGATGGCGCCACACTCCCGCGCCGCCTGCGCCATGGTTTCGTCGTCGAGCGGTTTGATGGTGTAAGCGTCGATGACACGCGCGGCGATGCTTTCTTCTTCGAGTTGCGCTTGCGCCTTCAGCGCTTCGGCCACTTCCAAGCCACAAGCGACAATTGCCACGTCGCGCCCACTGCCATGCACCTTTGCCTTGCCGATGGGGAACTTATCTTCGGTACCGTAGATGATCGGCGACTTGGGGCGCCCCGTGCGCATGTACACCGGCCCCACGTAAGCGGCCATTTCGCGCACCAGGGCGCGGGTGGCAAACTCGTCGGCGGGTACTAGCACCACGAACCCGGCCAGGGCGGATGCTAGGGCAATGTCCTCCACGGATTGCTGGCTGGGGCCATCCTCGCCGATGGAAATTCCGCCGTGCGACCCCACGAACTTGGCGTTCACGTGCGGGTAGGCGATCGACATGCGCAACTGGTCGTAGCCTTTGTTGGTGACGAAGACGGCAAACGACGACGCGAAGGGAATTTTTCCGGAGAGCGCCAAGCCACCGGCGATGCTCACCATGTTGGCCTCGGCAATACCTACCGTGTAGAAGCGGTCGGGAAACTCTTTTCCAAAAGTGGCGCTGAAGGTGGACTTGGCCAGGTCGGCGTCCAGCGCGACGATGTTAGGGTTCTCGCGGCCCAACTCGGCCAACGCCTGCCCATAAGCCTCGCGGGTGGCAATGCCCATCTTCAGTTCGAGCTTGGTGGGAGTCGCTTTCATCGTGCGTCGGCTGCTTTCGGATACCAAGGCGGCGCTAGCTTCCAATTCTCCTCCCCTTCAGAGTGTCATCCTGAGTGACTTGATCCGCTAAACCGCGGCTGCTTCCAACTCCTTCAGCGCGGCCTCTAGCTCGTCCGGCTTAGGGGCAACCCCATGCCACTTTATGACGTTCTCCATGAATGAGACGCCCTTGCCCTTCACCGTGTTGGCGATAATCACGGTGGGCTTCTTGGTCGCCGCGCGGCCTTCCTCCAGTGCCGGGACCACCTGGTTGAAGTCATGGCCGTCAATCTCGATAGGGTTCCAGCCGAACGCCAGCCATTTCTCCGCTAGCGGCTCAAGGTCAACGATCTTGTGCGTCCAATCATCGAGCTGCTGCTTGTTGTTGTCGACGATGCAGGTCAGGTTAGCCAGCTTGTGATAGCCGGCGAACATGGCAGCTTCCCACACCTGACCTTCCTGGCTCTCACCGTCGCCAATCATGACGAACGTGTGGTAGTCCTTCTTGTCCATGCGCGCGGCCAGGGCCACGCCGACGCCGATGGAAAGCCCCTGCCCCAAGGATCCTGTTGAGGCTTCCAAGATGGGCAACATGCGCTTGTCAGGATGCCCCTGTAGCGGCGAACCCAGCTTGCGTAGCGTGCTCAGCAGCGCGCGGTCGATGTAGCCGGCCTCAGCGTAGGCGGCGTAGAGCACGGGGCAGCCGTGTCCCTTGGAGAGGATGAAGCGGTCGCGGTCGGGCCACTCAGGGTTCTGCGGGTCGTGCCGCAGCACGCGGAAATAGAGCGCGGCGAGTACCTCCACCGCCGAGAGCGACCCACCGGGATGTCCGCTGCCGGGCGCAGCGATCATTT
>DASYTX010000067.1:0-6033 GCA_036001865.1 Terriglobales bacterium | reverse complement strand
CCAAAGCGAAGGCGGCACGGGGAGACACGGAGTTCGATGTTGAAGTCAATGATTAGGCTGATGGAAGTGAGAAGTGAAAAGTGGAAACGCGGTCGGTGAGACTGACCACTGGGTACTGAGTACCGAGTACTGAGAACTGCTTTCCAATGATTGTCGCAATGCAGGAAGGCGCGCGTGAAGAGCAGATCCAGCGGGTGATCGAGCGCCTGGTGGAGCTGGGCTTCGATGTACACCGCAGCACCGGCGTAAATCAGACGGTGCTGGGGGCGGTAGGGTCGCGCACGGACTTCGACACTCGCGACGTCGAGGTGCTGGACGGGGTCAAGGAGGTGCACCGCATCAGTTCGCCCTACAAGCTGGCGGCGCGCAGCTTCCGCCCGGCAGGCACGGTGGTCAAACTCGCCAAAGGCGTGGAGATCGGCGGCGACGACGTGGTAGTGATGGCGGGGCCGTGCTCAGTGGAGTCGCGCGAGCAGTTGTTCGCAATCGCAGAACAGGTGTCAGCGGCAGGAGCGAAATTGCTGCGCGGCGGAGCCTTCAAGCCGCGCAGTTCACCCTACTCCTTCCAGGGCCTGGGAGAAGAGGGGCTGAATCTGCTGCGCGAGGCGGGAGAGAAGTTCGGCCTGCTGGTGATCAGCGAGGTGATGGAGATTTCACAAATCCCGTTGATGCTGCCTTACGTGGATATCTTTCAGGTGGGCGCGCGCAACATGCAGAATTTCAACCTGCTCCGCGAGCTGGGAAAAGTACGCAAGCCGGTGCTGCTGAAGCGGGGCATCGCGGCCACCATCGAGGAACTGCTGCTCTCGGCGGAGTACATCATGGCGGGCGGCAACTACGAAATCATGCTGTGCGAGCGCGGCATCCGCACCTTTGAGACTTACACGCGCAACACCCTGGACATCTCGGCGATCCCGATTGTGAAGAAGCTGTCGCACCTGCCTATGATCGCTGACCCGTCACACGGCACGGGCAGGCGCGACAAGGTGCCGCCCATGGGGCGCGCGGCGGTCGCGGCGGGCGCTGACGGCTTGCTGATCGAAGTCCACCATCAGCCAGATAAGGCGCTGTCGGATGGGGCGCAGTCGCTCTACCCGGAACAATTTCGCCAGCTCATGCAGGAGCTGAGGATCATCGCGCCCGCGGTGGGGAGAAGAATAGCGTAGAACGCTTCACCAAAGAGGCACAGAGACACGGAGCATTTTGAGGCTGGTCGCTGCTCTGTGCCTCTGTGTCTCTGTGGTTTCGATCTGACATGACCGTTGATCAAATCACGATCGTCGGAACTGGGCTGATCGGGGGATCGTTCGCCCTGGCGGTGCGCAAGCGCGGGTTCCGTGGGCGGATTGTGGGCTGCGACCGCAGGCCGGTGCTCCAGCAGGCGCAGCAGATGGGCGCGATCGACGTTGGATCGGAGGACGTCGGTCAGGCGATCACCGGCAGCCAGGTAGTTCTGCTGGCTACGCCAGTGGGCGCGATTATCGATTTTCTGGACCGAGTGGGGCCGGCGCTGCGGGACGGAACATTGGTCACTGACGTGGGCAGCACCAAGCGCGAGATCGTGGTGCGGGCGCAGGCGGTGTTCGGCGAGGGCGCGGTGCACCGGTTCCTGGCCGGGCATCCCATGGCGGGGAAAGAGCACAGTGGGATCGAGCACGCGACTTCGGAGTTGTTCCAGGGGGCGGTGTGGCTGGTGACACCGCTGCCCAATCAGGATGTGCGTGCTGGTCTTTGTGGCGAGTTCCTCGGGCTGGTGGAGAAGATCGGGGCTGGGGTGGTGAACATGGGCGTGGAGCGGCACGACCGCGTGTGCGCGTGGATCAGCCATCTGCCGCAGATGCTTTCGACCGCGCTGGCGGCGACCGTGGTGGATGAGCTGGGAAACGATCCCGAGCTGCTGGCCATCGGCGGGCGGGCGCTCAAAGAAATGACGCGCATAGCGGCCAGCCCCTATTCCATGTGGCGCGACATCGCACTCACCAACAGCGACCACATCCAGGAGGCGCTGCAGCGGCTGGAACAGCGGCTGGCGCACATCCGGGAAAATTTGAAGACGGCAGAACTGAGGAAGGAATTTGAGAAAGGGAACCGGTTTCACGGAGACACGGAGACACGGAGGGAGTGAGAACCTTGCACCGATATCATCACCTTAATAGAATCGCGACTTTGGTCGCATACAGATGAACAAGGTCGTAGCCAATGCCGATGAGTCCGTACGCGACATTCAGGATGGCGCCACCATCATGGTCGGTGGCTTCGGGCTGTGCGGTATCCCGGAAAACCTGATTGACGCGCTGGTGCGCAAGGGCGTCGGAAACCTGACGACCATTTCCAATAATGCCGGTGTTGATGATTTTGGACTGGGCAAGTTGCTGGCTCCTGGCCAGGTGCGCAAGCACGTCGGCACCTATGTTGGGGAGAACAAGCTGTTCGAGGAGCTGGTGCTGAGCGGGAAGCTAGAACTGGAACTGGTGCCGCAGGGCACGTTCGCGGAACGCATCCGGGCAGGCGGCGCCGGGGTGGCGGCATTCTTTACGCCCACGGGCTATGGCACGGTCGTGGGGGATGGCAAGGAAGTGCGCGAGTTCGACGGCAAGCCCTGCATCATGGAGCACGCGCTCAAGGCCGACTTTGCCTTGGTCAAGGCGTGGAAGGGCGACGCGTGGGGAAATTTGATTTACCGCAAGACGGCGCGCAACTTCAATCCTATGATGGCGACGGCCGCGCGGATGACCATTGCGGAAGTCGAGGAGCTTCTCCCGGCAGGGAAACTCGACCCGGACTTGATCCACACGCCCAGCGTCTATGTGAAGCGGGTTTTTCAGGGCAGGAACTACGAGAAGAGGATTGAGCGCAGGACGGTGCGGAAGGCAGTAACCAGTACCTAGCACCAAGTACCAAGTACCAAGCAGAGGCTCATGCCAGCTCCGGATTCGACCATCGAAGAGGTCAGGGCGAGTGTGCTGCGCTACATGCGCATGTACGAGGAAGGACAGATCACCCTGGGCGACCTGGTCGCGGAGATGGCGGTGATGTCGCCCGCCTACGAGCACGCCATGGGGATGATCGAGGACCATTTTCGTGAGGTGCTGCGGGCAGCTAGTACGACAGAAGGTGGGCAGCTAGCAAAGCATGATTTCGAACAGGCGCTGACCAAATTTCGCCGCGCAGAGGCGGCGTGGTCATGACGGGGAATCTGGCGATCGGGTGATCTGGTGATCGCCGGAATCGCCGAACTGACAACCGAGAACTGAGAACTGCTCTTATGGCTACCACACCCACGAAAGTTGACAAGCAGAAGGACGTGGAGAAGCGCGACCGCATCGTGAAGCGGGTGGCGAAGGAGTTGCGCGACGGGTTCTACGTCAACCTGGGCATCGGCATGCCGACGCTGGTGGCCAACCACGTGCCGCCGGGGATGGACGTCATCCTGCAGAGCGAAAACGGCATGCTGGGTATCGGGCCGTATCCCGTCGAGGGTCAGGAAGACCCCGACCTAATCAATGCCGGCAAGGAGACGGTCACGGAGATCCCGGGCACGGCCTACTTCTCGAGCGCGGATTCCTTCGCCATGATTCGCGGCGGGCACATTGACCTGAGCGTGCTGGGAGCGATGGAAGTGGACGAGGAAGGTAACCTGGCCAACTGGATGATACCCGGCAAAATGGTGAAGGGCATGGGCGGAGCCATGGACCTGGTGGCGGGCGCGAGACGGGTGATCATCGCCATGGAGCACACCACCAGGGACGGTCAACCGAAGATCCTGAAGAAGTGCACTCTGCCGTTGACCGGAGTAAGAGTGGTGGACACGATCGTCACCGAAA
Organism: Terriglobales bacterium; assembly: GCA_036001865.1. Classification (GTDB taxonomy): domain Bacteria; phylum Acidobacteriota; class Terriglobia; order Terriglobales; family Acidobacteriaceae; genus DASYTX01. The sequence goes on along the minus strand of DASYTX010000067.1, from coordinate 2,209 downwards.
TGGCCTACATCCGTGTCACGCCGGCGGGGCTGGTGTTGGAAGAGATCGCGCCCGGGCTGATGGCAGACGATGTGCAAAAAGCGACTGAGCCCACGCTGATCCTCAGCCCGCAGTTGAAGGTGATGGAAGTGTAGAGAGCGTTCTAGGCGCGAGTGGGGCCTGCGAGCACGCGTGCCGGCAGGTAGATGATGGCCTTCAGCAGCGCCAGCACCCCGCCAACGGCCATGCCGAAAAGTCTAAAAGGCAGCAAGAGCAGCCAGACGATCGGGTAGAGAACCAGCGCGAGCAGAGCCAACGGCCAGCACAGGACGAGCAGGATCAGCCACAGAAGGAAGCTCAGCATGGGTTTCCCTTAGCAAAAGTAAGTACGCGCGCCGATACGGAAATGTTCCCGCTCAACGCTTTCCCACCGGAACCGCAGCTTCTGCCAACTGCTTCAGCGACTCGCCATAGGGCGGGCGCGCGATGCCGCGCTCGGTGATGATGGCGGTGACGTACTTCGCGGGTGTGACGTCGAAAGCGGGATTCTCGACGCGCACCCCGTCGGGTGCGATCTGCTTGCCGGCGAGATGCGTTACTTCGCGCGATGAGCGCTGCTCGATGGGGATTTGATCACCGGTCGGCGTCTCGAGATCGATACTCGACCAGGGCGCGGCCACGTAAAACGGAATGTTGTGCTCTTTGGCGAGAACGGCAAGCGAGTAGGTCCCAATCTTGTTGGCCACATCGCCGTTGGCAACCACGCGATCAGCGCCCACAACTACGGCGCCGACCTTGCCCTGCTTCATCATGGCGCCCGCCATATTGTCAGAGATGACGGTGGTGGGAATGCCGTCCTTCATCAGCTCCCAGGCGGTGAGGCGCGAGCCTTGGAGGAAGGGGCGGGTCTCGTCGGCGTAGACGCTGAGCTTCTTGCCCTGCTCGACCGCCGCGCGGATGACGCCAAGCGCAGTTCCGTAGCCACCGCAAGTGGCCAGCGCGCCGGCGTTGCAGTGAGTGAGGACGGCGCCCGAGGCAGGCATGAGCGCGGCGCCGTGGTGGGCCATGGCTTCGTTCACGGCGAGATCTTCGACGTACATCCGCTGCGCTTCGGCGATCAGTTCCTGGCGGATTCGGTCGACAGGCAGGTCGCGCAAGGATTCGAACTTTTCCTGCATGCGACGGATGGCCCAGAAAAGGTTCACGGCCGTGGGACGAGTCTGCGCCATGGTGTCGCAGATCTCATCGAACTGGCGGCGCAGTTCAGCGACGTGCCCGGCCTCGGCATCGCGCACGCCCAGAGCGATGCCCATGGCCGCGGTCACGCCGATGGCCGGCGCACCGCGCACGATCATCTTGCGGATAGCATCGGCGACCTCTTCATAGGTCTTGCAGAGGACGTAGGTCTCTTCCGTGGGCAGTTTGGTCTGGTCGAGGAGGCGGACGCCGTCAGCGGTCCATTCAAGGGTCTTAATCATCTGTGCGATCTGGTGATCTCATGCAGGTTGCGCCTGCGCGGCCGTTTGGAAGATTTGGATTATGTAGCCGTCAGGGTCGGAGACAGCCGCCAGCCAGCCAAAGTCCTCCTTATGCGGCTCCATGAGGAAGGATGCTCCTTTGCGCTTCAGCTCGGCGACTGTGCTTTCGATGTTAGTGACTTCGAAGCCGAAGGTGCAGCCAGACGTTGGACTTACCTTGACCTGTTCACCCTCGGGGTGCAGTCCGATCTTGATGTTGCCGGCGTCGAACTGGCTCCATTGCGGAATGGTGAATTCAAGCCTGAGGCCGAGCACGTCGCGGTAAAAACGCACGCTGCGATCCATGTCTTTGACCACAACCATGATGAGTCCGAGCTTGCCGATCATTTGCATACCTCCAGTGTGAGGCAAGTGCCGACAAAGGTGCCGAACATGGTAGCAAAGGCGTGCGCGGTGCGCTAAGTGCTGTGCACCTCGGTTCTGCCGGTGCGCGGGCGCTGAAACTCCTGGCGAATCTCGGCGGCCTTGAAGATGGCAATGAAGGGTGCAGGTGCAGCAGCGCGCTCGACTTCAGCGCGTCCGCCTGCCTCCTCGCGCTCCACCAGGCACATGACTCCGACCACGACCATCCCGGCCTGGCGGGTGGCTTCGATGGCCTGCACGGTGGAGCTGCCGGTGGTGCAGACGTCGTCCACGATGACCACCCGCGCATCGGCCTGCACGAAGCCTTCAATGCGGCGAGTCGTACCGTG
>DASYTX010000066.1:0-7644 GCA_036001865.1 Terriglobales bacterium | reverse complement strand
CGTCCTCGCGGGAGACAAACCAGAAGTAGCCGTCTTCATCGCGGTACACGTAGTCGCCGGCCCGGTTCCACTTGTCTGGGGTGATGGCGTGCTGCTGTTTATCAGCATCGCGCCAATACACTGTTCCGGTGGGACCGCGGGCGATGAAGTGGCCGATAGTTCCGGGTGCGGCTTCCTTGCCCTCCTCGTCCACCACCTTCAGCTCGAATCCGGGAACGGCTTGGCCGAAAGAGCCGGCCCGGGCCTTGCGGCTGACCACGTTCGAGGCGAAGACGTACATCATCTCCGTTGTGCCCAGGCCCTCGAAGATCTCCTGGCCGAACCTTTCCTTCCAGGCGTAATAGGTAGGGGCGGTCAGGCTCTCTCCGCCGCCGGTGCAAACACGCAGGCTGCTGAGATCGTACTTCTTCTCCGCATCGGGCACCTGCAGCATCTTGCGGTAGGCGGTAGGCGCGAGGGTGAGCACCGTGATGCGGTGCTTCTGGATGGTTTCGAACATCTTTTCCGGCTCGAACTTGGCGATCAGCGAAGCAGCAGCGCCAAAGCGAAACGGAATGGTGGCGTAGCTGGAATAGCCGGCGCCGAAAGCCAGCGGAGCCGATCCACCGATGACGTCACCTTCCTGCACCCGCCAGCCGTATTTGCCGAAGCTGTCGGGGACGATCAGAAACTCTTCGACAAGATGTACTGTGCCTTTGGGCCGCCCGGTGGTGCCGGAGGTATAGAGCAGCAGTCCGACGTCTTGGCGCTTGCGTAATACCGGGGAGAGCTCGGGGCTGCCGGACTGCAGCAGTTCGCCGTAAGGCAGGAAGCCCTTGGCCTTGACCTCAGCCGCGTCCCCGCCGACCACAATGATGTGCTTGATGGTGCGGAAATTCTCTCGCGCCGCTTCCACCTCGCCCAGCAGCGCCGCACTCACCACCAGGGCTGCGGCCTCCGAATCGTTGGCCACATGCGCGATCTCGGTACGCGAGAACAGCGGTGAAGTAGGAGTGAACACGGCGCCGATCTTCAGGATGCCGAAGTTGGCCACCAGCGCCGGGGGGATGTTCGGAGTGCGTAGCAGGACACGATCGCCGGGCTCCACACCCAGCTCACGCAGCGCGCTGCCAAACTTGTTGGCTTGGCTAAGGAGTTGGTTGTAGGTGAGGCGTTGGTCTTCAAACAGAACGGCCGTGCGTTCACCCTTGCCAGAGGCCACGGCCTTCCCGAGCAGTTCTTCCGTGGGGTTGAACTGCTCGGGATAAGCCGCAAACTCCGGCAGAGTATAAATACGCTCCGGCCACACCTCGCGCGGAGGTAGATACTCGGCCATAGCGGTCTCCTTGTCGCCCTAGCGAGCGGCGACCTTGGCTGCAGGTTCGCTCTCCGCCGTTAGTTCCTCCAGGGCTTGTTCTACCCGGATGACGCCCTTCTTCGCATCGCTGCGCGGGAACGCCAATGTCGGGTAGCGGTCGCCCTCGAAGACCAACAAAGCGGGCACGGTGGCCCCGAAATCGTCCACCAGTGCGCCTTTGGCGCCGAAGACCGGACGCACGCTGGCATCGGGGCCGCTGACCGTCTTGTGATAGATGGGAAAGCGGTCCTTGATGCCAGAAGTGTCAATGGCCTTTGCATCCACTCCCTTGGCCTGGAGCTTCTTCACCAGATCCAACGCTTTGGCGTTGTCGCATGGGAAGGTCGCTCCAGGGCTGATGGTGGTACTGTAGTAAAACTCCACCCGCTTGGGTCCCTTGGGGCCGGTGCTGGTGGCGGCAGTCGCTGCCAGGATTGCCGGATCCGCGGGCACATAAGCCTTCCCGGCGTCCTCGAAGACTTCACACTCCGTCCAGCCTTGGTACGTGATGGCGAGCGTGAATGGCCACTCCCGCTTCACACACTTACCCATGTAGGCCTTCAGGATGTTCGGGTCGAGGGCCGGCCGCAAGTGCTTACACTTCACGCACAACGACTTCTCGTTATAGTGGGCCATTATCGCCTCCAGTCCTCATTTAGCTCCGGCAACCATGAACTTCGGTTTGCTGCCGATCAGGTCTTCCTTCTTCAGCGGGGACCCGCTGAGCGGGTTCCCGCGGATGCTGCGGGTAATGGGAATCGGTTTGCACACCGAGTCCTTGCGGGCGCGAGGCGCTGGGCGCGTCAACCCGTCTCCGGAAATGGCGGTGTGACCCGGTCCCTCGGCGAAACCGGGGAGCAGGTCCACCTTGCCCTGAGCCGCCTCCGGTCCGGACACGCAGGCACCGCCCACCGTCTGCAAACTGTAGATCGTCTTGCAGCCGGCGCACTGAGTAGTGCCCTTGAAGTTCCAGAACGGATACGGATCGAGGAAATTGTTGGTCTTACACTTGGGACAAGCGAGCAGCATGATTTCCTCCTAGATGGTTTCCTGTTCTTCCAGTCGCCGCAGGTCATCCGGCGAGAACCCCGCCAGCTTGCCCAGGATGTACTCGTTGTCGGCGCCCACCGGCTTAAACGCCCACTTCAGGCGTGGCGGGGTCTCCGACAGCTTGTACGCCGGACCCTGGTGCAGCAGGTCACCAAAGGTGGGATCATCCAGCCAGCGTACCGCACCGCGCTCCTGCCAGTGCGGATTGCTGGCCACCTCCTTGGAGTTCCAGACCGGCTGGTTGTTGACGCCGGCGGCGTCCAGGGTGGAAGCCACCTGCTCCTTGGTCTTGTCAGCCGCCCACTTCTCCAGGGCGGGGTAGATCTCCACTTGGCTCTCGGCTTTCACGCGCTCCTCGGTCTTGCCGTACTTGCTTGCCAAAGCGCTGTTGCCGGTAGCCTGGCACAGCTTGGCAAAGGCCTCGTCGGTGTACGCGCTAACCAGGATGTAGCCTTCCTCCTGCTCCTGCGGGTTGTCAGAGTTGGGGTAGGACGACTTCCCGGTTTTGATAACGCCGTGCACGCACAACTGGGTGTCCCAGTTGCCCCAGCGCTCGCGGGTGATGCCGTGGCGCCCGTACAGCGGCAGCGCGTACTCCAACTGGCGGGTTACGCCGTGCACCTGGGAATACTCGGTGAAGGTGCCCTCGCCGGAGACCTTGTCCCGCCAGTACAGCGCGGCCAGGATCTGCAGCGCGCCCATCATGCCGCCCCAGTAGTCGGCCAGCCAGATGGTGTGCTTGGAAGGTGTACCCCCCATGAACTCCGGTTTGCCCGTCATGCCGAAGTTGCCGCCCTGGGCCTGGCCCAGGATGTCATAGGAAGCGCGCACCCGCCCCGGTCCCCAACCGCCGAAACCACCCAGCCAGCAGTACACCAGCCGGGGATTGATTTCCCGGATCTGGCGATAGCCGATGCCCCAGCGGTCGAAGGTGCCGGGCCGGTAGTTCTCCACGATGACGTCCGACTTGGCGGCCAGTTTTTTGACGATGGCCTGGCCCTCCGGACGGTGGAAGTCAACCGAGATGAAGTACTCGTTGGGGTTGGCCCCCAGGAAACCCAAACCCGTGCCGCGCTCCGGAATCCATTTGGAGAGCGGGTAGAGGAAGGGTTCGTTAAAGGGTGTAGTGTGACGCATAGCCTCGCCGCGCCGTGGGGCCTCGATCTTAATGACCTCGGCTCCTAGTTCAGCCAAATAAGAGGCGCAGGAGGGGCCTAGGATGTACTGCGTCATGGACAGCACCCGGACGCCTTTAAGTGCCTCCGGCTTGCCGAACTCCTTCTTGGGATCGAAGGTAGTGCGGCAAAACTCTTCAAAGCTCTGCTTGGTTGCCGTTGGTGCAGTTGCCATCGAATTCCTCCTGGCTCAAATGACTTTGGCCTTCTCGAGACGCGAGAAGTCTTCGCGCGTGAACCCGAGCAGGCGGCGGTAGACGTCCTGGTTGTCGTAGCCGGTCGGGCGGCCCAGCCACTTCATCCGGCCTGGGGTCTTGTGCTGGATAAAAGGCGTGGTGCCGTAGAGGATCTTGCCGTAGTGGGGTGACTCGGTCTCGGCCACGTGCCCGCGGTACTTGAAGTGAGTGTACTCCGCCACTTCGTTCACGTAGAGCACGCCGCCGGAAGCCACCTGCTGCTTGGACAGCTTGCGCTCAGCATCGGCGCGGGAGTTGTCCTTCAGCCATTCGCACAGCAAGGTGTAGGTCTTGATCTGCTGGTTCATGGCCAGACGATCGGCCACTTCGCGCAGGTTGGGGTCGCCGAGAATCTCGTCTTCAACAGCGGGATACTCGTCGCCGACCACGCGCCAGATGCGGTACCACAGACGATCGTGCCCGCCACCCACCATCATGTAGCCGTCCTTGCAGGGGTTGACGGCGTAGATGTTGATGGCCAGGTCCCAGTTACCGAAACGCGGACGGATGCTGCCGTCCATGGAGTGCCAAGCCCAGCTATAGTCCAGAATGCGGATGATCGCCTCTGCCGAGGTCGCCTCCACAAACTGGCCCTTGCCGGAGACGTTCTCGCGATACAGCAGTGCCGCGAGAATGCCCATGGCCGCGGTGGTGCCGCCCACGTGGTCGGCCATCCACAGCGCCGAGCGCGTCGGTACGCCGCCGAACTCCTTGGGATCACCGGTTCCGTGTACAAAGCCGCACGCCGCCTGTCCCGTAGGCTCGACGTTGCCCGGCTTATCTTTGCGCGGGCCCCACTGTCCTAGTTGCCCCACCCAGCAGTAGATCAGGCGAGGGTTGATCTGGCTCAACTGGCGATAGCCGATGCCCCACTCGTCCCACTGCCCCGGGGGCGCGTTTTCGATGATCACATCGGCATGCACCGCGAATTGCTTGAGAATGTTGCGGCCTTCCTCGGTTGCCAAATTGAGAGTGACGGAGAGCTTGTTGCGCATCTCGTGCAGGAAGTGGCCGCCCACCTCCTCGCCGCTGTCCTTATCTTTGAACATGTACTGCTTGCGTCCAAAGGGAGTGAGCTTGCGCAGCGGATCTCCGCCGGGAGGCTCGACCTGGATGACCTCGGCGCCCAGCTCCGCCAACTGCGAGGAGCACCAGTGGCCGATGGTCATGGTGGTGGTGCAGTCGAGTACGCGGATCTTGGAGAGTGCTTCCGGCTTTTCAAAATTGTGTTCCTGGCGGCAGATGGATTCCAGGAACAAGGGGTAGTCCTTGGCCTGGTCACTCAGCCCCGCGTACACCTCTTCGGGCGTCGGGGTGGGGACCGCGGGCCAAGGTAGTACTTTTCCGTTTGCTGCTGCCATCGATTGCCTCCTATGCCCGTTGGAATGAACCAAGTTCGACAGTCGTCGCGGCCCGGGGTACTTGGAGCGCAGAGAGACACTAGAGCCGCAAGGCGGGCGTATTCTATTACCCGCTCCAGCCCTGTCTGTGACAGCCGTCACAACCTGTAGCGATTTTTGCTGTGCCGCGCTAGGCCCGCCAAAACGCCTAGGGCCGGGCTGAACGAAGCCTTGCCAGGAACCGGGCGGCGGGCCAGGATCTCGAAAAAATCACACCGGATTGTGACCTACGTCACTGCGCGCCCGCCTTAGCTTTTGAACAATCCCCGGCCACAACGCGGGGGATGGCATTTTTGTCCTCCGGGACGGCACTTACTGTGGGGCTGACCGTGCACCCAGGTTCCGGTTGTTCGACTCCGATTTGGGCTGCTGATCGGGAATGCCGGTCCACCCATCCCTGCGCTTCGCACGATTCCCACTCCAGTAGCAACTAAAAAGGAGATCACAATTATGGCAAGCACCGCACCAACTCCGGCAGCACAGGTTGGTCTCAGTCGCTGGTGGCGCGTGGTGGGCGGGCTGTCGATGAACCTCGCCCTCGGCTCGCTCTACGCCTGGAGCGTCTTCGTGGCGCCGCTTGAGAAGGAGTTCGGCTGGAAGCGGGCCCAGACCTCTAATATTTTCACGATCGCTGTGGTGGTGTTCGGTCTTTCCTTCATTTTGGCGGGCCGACTGCAGGACAAGAAGGGGCCGTTCTACATTTCGTTGGTAGGCGGCCTGCTGGTGAGCATAGGGTTCTTCCTGTGCCGCTACACCACTGACCTCACTTACTTATACGTCTGCTTTGGCGTGCTCGGAGGCATTGGCAACGGCTTCGGCTACGCCACGCCCATCCCTGTGATGGCCAAGTGGTTTCCCGACAGACGTGGCTTGGCAGTAGGACTGGCTGTCGCCGGCTACGGTGGCGGCTCGGCCATCTTCGGCCCGCTGGCTAACCTCTACCTGATTCCGAACTACGGCTGGCGCACCACGTTCGCCGTCTTGGGCGGCATCTTCCTGGTGATGACCGTGACCGGCGCCTTCCTGCTGAAGAACCCTCCGGCCGGCTACCGGCCCCCGGGCTGGACACCGGCTCCTGCGGCCAAAGCAGCAGGTACCGCCTACGACTTTACGCCAGGCGAAGTATTGCGCACACCCGCGTTCTATTTGATGTGGATCGCCTACGCCCTGGGCACGTCCGCAGGTCTGATGGTGATCAGCCAACTAGTGCCGTTCGCCAAAAGCGTGGGCATCGGCAGCGCGGCACTGGCCACTATGGGCCTGGTGGTGGGGGCCGCGGGCAACGCATCCGGCCGCATTCTGTCGGGCTGGATGTCGGATGCCATCGGCCGTCTCAACCAGCTCCGCTTGATGATCGCCCTTTCGGCGCTCACTATGCCCATCCTCTACCACGTCGGCGGCAATGTTTCTTTGCTGTACGTCGTGGTGTTCGTCGTGTACTGGTGCTACGGCACGCAGGTGTCGGTGAACGCCTCCACGACCTCCGACTTCTGGGGCACGAAGAACGCGGGCGTCAACTACGGCCTGCTGTTCACCGCCTGGGGCGTGGCCGGCATCATTGGACCGCGCATCGGCGGCGTGCTCTTCGACAAGTACAAGGACTACAAGATGGCGTTTTACACCGCAGCCATACTGGCGGCGGTGGCGCTGGTCTGCGAACTGCTGGCCAAGCGTCCTGAGGTGCCGGCGCACGCGCGCGCGGCGGCTACGGTCAAGGCATAGGCCCGCTCGCAGGGAAGTTCTCGGGGGCCTGCGAAAACTCGAAGACGGCGGGAAAACCCGCCGTCTTCCTTTATTTTTGCCCACGCTGATGCTAGAGTCCTCCCGCCCAGCAGGACCAGCCAAATAATGGAGGGAAGCGCAATGTTGGAAGTGCGGCAGGTAAGCGACGAGCTTCTCGAAGAGCGTGTGGAAGCCGCCCCACTGGCGGCCATGGACGCCGTCTACATCGATGACGTCCTCAGCATCGTCGATCGTGGACTGAAACGGCTCCCCAGTTACCTGGACCTTTACCGCAAGTCGGTGAAGCAGACCTGGTCACCGGATGAACTGGACTTTTCCAAAGACAAGCAGGAGTGGGACTTTCTCTCGCCGGAAACCAAGCGGCGACGCATCTGGGCCAATCGTATGTTTTTCAACGGAGAAGAACGCGTGGCGGCGCTGCTGGCGCCCTTCGTCTGGGCTGCGCCCAACCGGGAAATCGAGGCTTTCGCCGCCTCGCAACTGTCCGACGAAGTGCGCCATACCATCTTCTTCGACCGCTACTGGCGCGAGGTCGTAGGCTCCTCGGCCGAAACCCTGGACGAGTTGATAAAGGAAGTCGGCATCAAGGCGCAGGAGAACCCGGCCTATGACTATTTCTTCAACCATTGGCTGCCGGCGCTGGCGCAGCAGCTTGCGGCCAGCCCCAGAGACCTGGACACCGCGGTCAAGTTCGTGACCGTGTA
>DASYTX010000065.1:0-7671 GCA_036001865.1 Terriglobales bacterium | reverse complement strand
TGTTCTGATTTTCGAGCGCATCCGCGAGGAGTTGCGAGCGGGCAAAACGCCGACCTCGGCGGTCGATCAAGGATTCTCACGGGCGTGGCTGACGATCGTGGATACCCACGTGACCACCATTGTCTCGGCGGCCATCCTGTTCATCTTTGGGACCGGGCCGGTGCGCGGCTTTGCCGTCACGCTGACGTTCGGCCTGTTGGCCAACCTGTTCACAGCGGTATATGTGTCGCGGCTCATCTTCGACGCCATCCTAAGCCGCAAGGCGCGCGGAGAGGCGTTGAGTATTTAGCGGCCAGTGGACAGCCACTGGCCGCGGAACCGGGAACCTAGAATCGGAAACTGAGAACTCGTAAATGGAATTATTTCGCAACGCCAACTTCGATTTCGTCGGGAAAAAGTGGCTTTATGTCGGGTTGAGCGCGGTATTGCTCACCACCGGGCTGGTATCCATCTTCTGGCGCAGCGTGCAGTGGGGTGTGGACTTTAAGGGCGGAACCTTGGTTTACGTCAAGTTCACGCAGCGGCCGGAGACCGACAGGATCCGCGAGGCCATGGTGCGCGCCGGGCTGCACAACGCCCGCATCCAGCGCTACGGCCCTGAAGAGAACCACGAGGTCATCATCTCGCTGGAGCTCAAGGAGACCACCGAGCAGGCGCTGGATAGGGGCAAGAACCTGATCGTGGAGGCGCTCTCCACCAACCGCCCCGCGAACAAACAGGACCTGAACAATGTCGGGGTCAGCGCCATCCAGCAGGCGTTGCTGGCCCGCGACCCGCTGCGGGCGGGCAGCGACGCCAATCAGCGCTATGCCGAAGCCGCCCAGGCCATCGTCAACTTCCGTGACCGGGAGCGCCGCGGGGTGCTGCGCTCCCTGGACGAACTGAAGGGCCGCGTCAGCCCGGAGGTGCTCGCCGCACTGGAGCAGGATTTCCACGTCTCTGATTTCGCGGTGCGCAACGTAGAGATTGTGGGGCCCCAGGTGGGGCAGCAATTGCGCCGTCAGGCCCTGCTGGCCACGCTCTATTCCATGGCCGGAATGCTGGTCTATATTGCTTTCCGCTTTGAGTTCATCTATGGCGTGGCCGCGGTGGCCGCAGTGGTCCACGACACGCTCATCACGATCGGCGCTTTCTCGTTGACAAACAAGGAGATAAGCCTTACGGTGATCGCCGCCATTTTGACCCTGGTCGGCTATTCCATGAACGACACCATCGTGATCTTCGACCGCATCCGCGAGAACGTGAAGCTGCTGCGGCGGGAGCGCTTCTCCGAAATCGTCAATAAGAGCGTTAACCAGACCCTCGGGCGCACCGTCCTGACGTCCGGGCTGACCTTCCTGACGGTGCTCTCCTTATTCCTGTTCGGGGGAGAAGTGTTACATGGGTTCTCCTTTGCCCTGGTAATCGGCATCTTAATAGGGACGTATTCTTCGATTGCGGTGGCTGTTCCGGTGCTCGTCACGTACCAGGAGTGGCGGGCAGGCAGGGGCCGCGGCACCGTTCCCGTCCCCGCGGACTCCACGCGCAAGGAAAAGGCAAGGGCCAAGGCCTAGCTGGGCAGGCAGCCAGCGGCTGCCGGGCGAGGTTTGAGGCAGTCCCCGGCGGGAGCAAAAATCAGGCTCCCGGTGTCTATAGTTAGTTTGGGAAAGCCAGGGGAGAAAGCCATGTTTGAAGACAGCCTCTTGGAATCAGCGGGCAAGCTGAAGACCAAGCGCACGTGGACCACGATGCTGTCCTTCGTGCTGCAAGTGTTTCTCATCGGGATCATGATCATGATCCCCCTCATCTACACCGAGGCGCTGCCCAAGCAACAGTTGATGACGTTCCTGGTAGCGCCGCCGCCGCCACCACCACCGCCACCGCCGCCTGCGGCCACGCCGGTCAAGGTGGTGAAAGTGGCGCAGACCGATATCATCGACGGGCGCCTGCGCACTCCCACCAAGATCCCTGAGAAAGTGGCCATGGTCAAGGAAGAGGATTCGCCGCCGCCGATGACCTCGGCAGGCGTGGTGGGCGGAGTGCCGGGGGGCGTGCCCGGCGGCCAAATGGGAGGCGTGATCGGAGGCATTATAGGCAACGCTCCGGTGGCCGTGCCCAAGGTGGCAGTGCAGCGCATCCGGGTGTCGCAGGGTGTATCGCAGGGCAACCTGATCAACCAGGTCAAGCCCGCCTACCCGGCCATCGCCAAGAATGCGCGCATCCAGGGTTCGGTGGTGCTGCAGGCCGTCATCAGCAAGCAGGGAAGCATTGAAAACCTGCGGGCAGTCAGCGGGCATCCCATGTTAATACCTTCCGCCATGGAGGCGGTGCGGCAGTGGCGTTACAAGCCGTACTACCTGAACGGCGAGCCGGTAGAAGTGGAGACCACGGTCACCGTGAACTTTACCTTGGCCGGTGGATAAATCAGGATTCGCGAGGGCGTGGCGTCGAGTCCCGTGTATCTGTTTGTCTGCTACCGGCGAATGCAGTTCCGTCGCCGCTGCGGAAGGCCCGACGGTGATAGCCCCGATACCAGCACCCGGTTTTGCTCCCAAGTCAAATCGAGAAGGGCGGGGGGAAAGACAAGCAGCGAGACAGCTCAATATCCGGAATCAATCTACGTTTCAGGCACAAGTTTCTGAGGAGGAAAGGACCAACACATGTTTCTGGCAAACCTTGCAACTCTGGCAATGACCCACGTGCACACCGTGGCGGTTTGGATCCTGCAGGAAGGGGGGCAGACGGTGGGCTGGGACCCGGTGTCGCTATGGAAGCAAATGGGCTGGATGGCGAAGGCCGTGGTCATCATCCTGTTCATCATGTCGGCCTGGTCGATCGGCGTGATGATCGACCGCTGGATGGCGTTTAGCTCAGCGCGCAAGCAGTCGCGCATGTTCGCCCCCGCTGTGGCCGGTGCCCTGCGCGAGGGCAAGATCGACGAGGCCATCCGCGTGGGCGAGCGCTACAAGCGCAGCCACCTGGCCAAGGTGGTGACCGCCGGCTTACAGGAATTCAAGGCGCACAGTGACTCCACCGAGATTCCCGGCGAGCACGTGGAGGCTTCCAAGCGGGCCTTGGAGCGCGCGGAGGCCATCGTGCATGCCGAGCTGAAGCGCGGCCTGGGCGGCCTGGCCACCATCGGCTCTACCGCTCCTTTCGTGGGGTTGTTCGGTACTGTGGTGGGCATCATCAACGCCTTCCACGGCATTTCCGAGCAAAAGGCCACGGGTTTGGGCGCGGTCGCCGGCGGCATCTCGGAGGCCCTAGTGGCCACGGCCATCGGCCTGTTCGTCGCCATCCCAGCGGTGATGATGTACAACTACTTCACCAACAAGGTAGAGGCCTTCGACGTGGAGATGGACAACTCGTCCAGCGAGTTGATCGACTACTTCTTGAAGCGGCAAAGCGCGGCGCGCCGCTGAGGGGCGCCGCCGGGAGTTAAGCCGATGGCATTTGGCAGACGACAAATGGAGGTCACCTCCACCATCAACGTGACGCCCATGGTGGACGTCATGCTGGTGCTGCTGATCATCTTCATGGTGATCACGCCCATGCTGCAAAGAGGGGTCAGCGTAGACCTGACCCGCACCGACAACCCCGTCCCCATGCCCGATGCCGACAAGGAAGACTCCTTGCTGGTCGCCATCACGCGCGACGGCAAGATCTTCTTCGGTAGTGACCAGATCGCCGGTGCCGACCAGCTCACCAACCTGGTCAAGGACCGCCTGGCGAACAAGACGGACAAGCGGGTATTCATCAAGGCGGATGCCCGCACCCGCTACGGCAACGTGGTGGACGTGGTGGATAACGTCCGCGCCGCGGGTGTGGACCAATTGGGCCTGCTCACCGAACAGCGCACGCCGGGGTCGTTTACTGCCCCGGCGACTCCGCCGGTACCGGCCCCAACCGGGCAATAGCGAGGAAACCACTATGGCAATGGCAGTTGGCGGGACGAAGGGCCCCTCGGCAGATATCAACGTAACCCCGCTCATCGACGTATTACTGGTGCTGCTGATCATCTTCATGGTGATCACCCCCCTGACTCCCAAGGGACTCGAGGCCCTGGTGCCCCAGCCTCCGCCTCCGGACGCCAAGCAACCGCCGCCGGGTGACCGCACTATCGTCGTGCAATTGTTGCGCAGCGGCGCGGGCGGCAAACCGGCATTGAAGATCAATCAGGAGGAGGCCAACTGGGAGAACCTGCAGGTGCGCCTGGAGGAGATCTACAAGGCGCGCGCCGAGAAGGTCATGTTCGTCAAAGCGGACAGCGACCTGGAGTTCTCCGACGTGGCGCAGGTCATTGACATCGCCCATGCTGCGGGCGTGGACAAGGTGGGGCTGATCACCGCCAAGGTGGAGGCCGGCGCCTAGTTGCAGTACGCGAATACCGAGTCCCGTAGGGAAGACAGAACCCCATCCGACGGAGACTTTCTAGACATGATGGAAAACGCACAAGTGAAATCCCCCAGGCTGCGCTCAGGGGCAGTGCTGGCGCTGCTGCTGGTCATGGCCCTGTCGTTGAGCGGCTGCCAGAAGCTGAAGGCCCGCGACCAGCTCAACAAGGGCGTGCAATCCTACAAGAACGCCAGGTACGAGGACGCTATTGAGCACTTTAAGAACGCTGTCGCGCTGGACAATAAGCTGATTACGGCGCGCCTTTACCTGGCCACCGCCTACGCCCAGCAGTACATCCCCGGCGCCGATACCCCCGAGAACAACCAGATGGGGGAACAAGCCATCGCCGAGTATAAGAAAGTGCTGGAGCATAATCCTCGCAGAGAGCAGAAGATAAACAGCTTGAAAGGGATCGCCTCGCTCTATTTCAACATGAAGAAGCTGGAGGAAGCCAAGGAGTACCACAAGAAGGTGCTGGAACTCGATCCCAACGACCCAGAAACCTACTACTCCATCGCGGTGATCGACTGGACGCAATCCTACGCGCCGCGCCAGCAAGAGCGCGCCAAGCTGGGGCTCAGGCCTGATCAGCAGCTCAACGACAAGAAAGTCTGCCAGCAGTTGCGGGAGCGCAACCTGCCCACGGTCGAGGATGGCATCCAGAACCTGCAGAAGGCGCTGGAGCTGCGTCCTGATTACGACGATGCCATGGCCTACCTCAACCTGCTGTACCGCGAGCGCGCCGACCTTCACTGCGACAACCCCGAAGCCCGCGGTGCCGACCTTCGCTTGGCCGATGAGTGGGTGGACAAGACCCTGGCCACCAAGAAGGTCAAGGCCGAAAAGCAAGCCGGGCCCGGCGGCATCACCATGGAACCATCGAAATAGGCCCCCATTTCTCATGCAGAATGAAAAAGCCTCTCCGAAAGGGAGAGGCTTTTCATTTTGCTGTTGGTATGCACCGTCCGGCTGGAAGCCGTCTTATGATGCCAACATTCTTGAACCAGGGCTGAAGCCCGACTCAAGCGACCCTGACATTCGCGGGCCTGAAAGGCCCGCGCTCCCACCGAAGCGGCGCATGAGAAAGGCATCATCCACATCCGCTCCGTACCTGCGCTTTGACGTCCATCCGGATGGCAAGCGCATCGCCCTCGAAGGCTTGGAGCTGCGCGAAGCCGATATCGGCATGATCGAGGAAACCCGCTAGCCGCCGCCCCGCTAAAAGTCCTTCATTTGAGACCCAAACTTTAATTCGGGATTTCTAACGAAGCACGTAGAATTGACCTGCTCGGCGCAATGGCGATTCTCAACGTTTTACTTTCGCGAGTGCGCTAGGGAGTGAATCCGAAAAAAGCAACTCTTCGAACAAACTCTCCACTTTCGTCTTTGAATCAAAGAACGTCTCAAGTTCCAGCCCGAAGATCCTTCGCAACGCAGTACGGGCCAGCTCTTCTGCCGTAGGAACGATTACCTCCACGAGGTATTTAGCAGCCTCTTCAGAATCCTGGTTCACTGCTGCTCCATGCACGATTTTCGATCTGACCTTGTACACCTCCCTACATTGATCGTACCTCTGTCTCCGCGTCTCATTTGATTCACCCAGGAAATGCGCCAGCCGCAATGCAAGGCGAAAGGAGATCTCCTGTTCCATTGTTGAAAAAAGTCCCTCAAGGCAGGTCGTGAATGCCACCAGCGCCAAGTCCGGATTATCAGAGTTATATCCATTCGTGTAGAAGAGCAGCGCATTCCCCACTCGATGGTACCGCCCAGTGTGCTGAACCTTGTTTATGGCCGGCCATAAGGCTGAGGCTTCAGCAATATCTGCTACGGTCAGCCTGTTCCGGGGATGGCCCCAATGAAACGGTAGTTGCGTGATTCGAAGGCGTGTCCCCGTGACAGCACCCATTCCGCCCAGCTCGACGATGACGTGGACTGCAGGACAAATTCCGAGATCCGAACTAAGGACGATGGCGTTCCCAAGAGAGTAGGGGCACATCAAGTCCGCCGTCGAATCCGTGCCTTGAAATTCAATGTAAAGGCTTAGTCCCTCAGCCAACTGCTGAGCGTTCGCCAACCCCACGTCGGCAAGTTGTCCTATGAACTCGTTTGTGAGTCTTCCGACGCGGAGGCTAGGAGAAATCTGGAATTGCTGTTGAGGGAGATCTACTTCCACTCCTCCCATGAACAGAATCGATCTCGCAGGAAGGCGTCTTGGAACTCGCAAATGTGGAATGCCTGTCTCGGCAGCCATTTTCGGCGTAGTTTACCACTCGGTTTCAGCGCCCAGAATCGGTGGCGAAACAGTTCTGCAACGGAACCCTTGAAACAGGGCGCAAGATCCTCATAGGCTTACCCGGATCAGAGCTTTCACGTGCTCGTGGCGGGCCACGGTGCATGGCTATGCCGCTGGTGAGAAGCTAACTCAAACTGGAGACCCACTAGGCGGTGCCGCTGGCATTCAGGGAGCGAGTTGCGGGAGCAGCCGCGACTGCAGGGACGAACACCACGAACTGGGTGCCACGATTGGCGCCGTCCACGCTGCTTTCAATCTCGATCGAGCCCCCGTGCTTCTCGATCAACTGTTTGGCCAGCCACAGGCCCAAGCCGGTGCCTACTCCCGGCTTGGTTGTGAAGAACGGTTCGAAGAGCCGTTTCCGGTGCTCGGGCGGGATGCCGGGGCCGTCGTTGGCGATGGAGACAAGCATGCCGGGACGCTGTGGCACGCGGCTGGGCTCAACCACAACCCGCAAGGCGCCCTGCTCGCCTAGCGCGTCGATGGCATTGCTGATCAGGTTCGAGAACACCTGCTGGAGTTCTCCGCGAATCGCTTGCGTCGGTACAGATTCGCCATAGTGCTTCTCGACCTTGATTCCGGCGGGCATGTTGCGCAGGTAGAGGTCGAGGACTTCATCCAGCAAGGCGGGTAGCTCGAAGGTCTCCGGCTGCGCTGCTTCCTTGTAGAAACCCAGGGTCTGCTTGGCGATGTGCGACAGGCGGCGCAGCTCTTCCTCCGCCATGGAAACATACTGGCGTCCGGCACGGCTCAGCGAGGCATCGTCCTTGACGATGAACAGCAGGTTGGTAAGCGCCGCCAGCGGGTTGTTGATCTCATGGGCGATGGAGGCAGCCAGCCTTCCCGCGGCGGCCAGCTTCTCGGTGCGCAGCAGCACTTCCTCGGTTGATTTCTTCTCGGTAACGTCCTGCAGGAGACCGATCGTGCGTAGCGGGTGACCGGACGCGTCGTAAGTTGTGGTGCCCTTGGCGGCGATCCAGCGGTAAGCGCCGTCCGCTCGGTTG
>DASYTX010000064.1:0-2133 GCA_036001865.1 Terriglobales bacterium | reverse complement strand
GTCGCGTTGAGCTTGGTCACAAAGGCGTCCCGTATGCCGGCCAGTGTGGAATCCAGAACCGTGCAGGGGGCGGTGCAGCCGGCGGTGAAATCAGCCGATTCAGTGAGGCCTGTCACATAGGCGGCGCCCTCGGCATCCACCGCGATGCTGCGGCCCTCATCGACGTAGCTTCCGCCGAGGTAGGTGGAGTAGACGAGCGCGGAGCCGGTCGGGTCGAGCTTGGTCACGAAGGCGTCGTTGCCTCCAGCGCCCAGGGTGGCATCCAGCACCGTGCAGGGGGCTGTGCAACTGACGGGGAAATCAGCCGACTCAGTGCCGCCTGTCACATAGGCGGCGCCCGCGGCATCCACTGCGATGCCGACGCCTTGGTCGAGGCCGCTTCCGCCGAGGTAGGTGGAGTAGACGAGCGCGGTGCCGGTAGCATTGAGCTTTGTCACGAACACATCATAGGGAATTTGACCGCCACCAGCATGGGTGGCCTGAAAAGCATTTGCGGTGGGGAAATCGGTGGATCCCGTGTAGCCTGTCACATAGGCCGCGCCTGCGGCATCCACCGCGATGCCCATGCCATAGTCGCCGCCGCTGCCGCCCAGGTAGGTGGAGTAGGAAAGCACCACCGGATCGATGACGAGCGGCCGGCTCGCGTCGTAAGCGGCTACCTTGAAGCCGACGCGGTTCGCGCCTTTTCGGACGTAGCGCCCTTCAATTTCTTGCCGCACTCCGTCCACCTCCTGGTAGATGACGGGTTTCTTCTGGCGGATGGCACCCCCGGGGGCATGCAGCATGAGATCACCCTGCGCGTCGATCTCCAGCCGCTCCGCGCCCTTGAATGCCAGCACGATCTTCTTCGGGTCGGCGCCGGGGGCGACGATGAAGTCGTACTCCATTTGACGCTGGTTGCCGTAATAGATGAGGTCGATCCCGGGATAGACCTCTCGGTAGTGGACCTTGGCGTAGGTGGGCACGTTGGTGCGCCACTTGGCGGGATCTTTCCCGGTGAAGTAGTTCATCTTTCCGGGGAGTTCCTCACGCCCGCTCACGAGCGGCGCGGGCGCCGCACCCACGAGGCTCATGCGGAGCGCGAGCGGCTCCACTTGCGCCTGCGCGTCCCGCTGCTCGTGCCTGCTCTGCTCGGCGCGTATTCCCTCTTTGAGCTGCGCTTTTGTGTTGTGCGCGTCTGGTGTTGCAACCGGGTTTGTCTTGGCAAGCACCAGCACGGCTTCGCCCGCAGTCAGATACAGGCTATAGCCGAGACCGCGGGCGAGGAAGCGCACGTCCTGGTGCGCCTGGCCCTGATTCGCCTCGAAGTGCAGGGGCAGCTTGCCATAGGACTCGCTTACTTCCACCGCAGCGTCTGCCGGGAAGGCGAAGCCGACAAGGAGCGTGGAGAACATGAGCATCCTGCGAGACGGGATCAACGCGGACCGGGACATGGAGGCTCTCCTTCACTGCATTGTTCGTGGACGAAGAGACACGTGGCGAGACGGCAACGCTCGCCCAAGCGGGCGAGCACGCGACGCGAGAACTACGCCACAAAATGCCGCAGACTCATGACACATCGGTACTGCGGCACCGGCCCCGGCCGTAGTCCATCCGGCGTTGACGCTTCCCCCTGATCCGGGTCGGACCACGGCAAAGCATTGATTTACTATTTTGAAAAAGCGCTGCTTCTATCCCTTAGAGGCGTGTTTTTGACGGCCAAACCGACGCGCTAAGGAGCGCAGACTTCCTTGGGCGGCACCAGGTCGGTCGTTCCGGTTCCCGGTGCGAATCGGCGCCGGGGCAAGCCGATGAGTTCGGATACGGGTCTGGCTTGGCTAATTGGCTATTGATAGTGCGGGGCTCACTGTCCGTCGATCATCCCCGGGCGGGCAGCGCCCAGCGTAGCCGTTTCGAAATGGCAGCCGGAGAACGCGCCAAATCGAAACTGGAGCGTGAATTCCGTTCGGCGCGCTTCAGGGTTTCCTACTCTGGCAAGGCGAACACCATCACTGCGTCGCCTTGCTTGAAACCGAACAGCGCATTGCCACCCGCCGCGACCCCGACGTACTGCTTGCCATCGACCTGGTAAGTGACAGGTGGTGCGTTCACACCGGCACTACCGTTGATCTGCCAGAGCAACTCGCCGGTTTC
>DASYTX010000063.1:0-20961 GCA_036001865.1 Terriglobales bacterium | reverse complement strand
GCCGCGCCACCTGGGCCAGAGAGGTGGCGACATCGGTGTTGCCGCCACGCTGCAACATGAGATAAGCCAGATTGTTGGCGGCCACGGGATAGTCGGGCTCGATCTGCAGGGCCTTCTGGTAGAGCGACTCGGCCTCGGTGGAGTTGCCGCGGCTTTCCTCGAGCGCGCCCAGCATGACGTAGGCGCGAACGTCTTTGGGATTGTCGCCGATG
Source organism: Terriglobales bacterium (assembly GCA_036001865.1). GTDB lineage: Bacteria > Acidobacteriota > Terriglobia > Terriglobales > Acidobacteriaceae > DASYTX01. The sequence continues at coordinate 20,749 of DASYTX010000063.1, read as the reverse complement.
TTGCGCTTGTAGGAGGCGACAGCCTTGTCGATGGAACCCCGCCTGATCTGCACCTGGGCGAGCATTAACAAAGCGTTGCCGTTGTTCTTATCCAATTCGACGGCCTTCTGCAGGGCGGCCTCGGCGGCGTCGAAATCCTTGCCGTTGAACAGCAGCCCGCCAAGCAGCATGTGATAGTTGCTGTTGTTGGGGGCCTTGGCGATCTGCGCCTGGACACGCTGCAGGGCGCGGGCAGGCTGTTTCTGCAACAGGTCCACAGCGACCAGGTTTTGCAGGGCCTCGAGGAAATTCGGATCCAGCTCCAGGGCGCGCTGGAAGAGCTTGTCGGCCTCGCCAAATTTCTTCTGCAAAACGCGCACGGCAGCCAGACGGGAGTAGCCGACGGGACTCTGCGGAGCCAGGGAAATGGCCCTCTGCACATCGGCCTCGGCGGCACGCAGGTCGCGCCTTGCCATGGCCGCGGTGGCACGCAGCAGGTAGCCGTCCGGCGAGGCGGGCAGGGCCTGCACGATGTGTTCGGCGGTGTCGCGCAGCATGGTGATGTCGCCCTTACGCATGGCCACTTCGGCCAGCAGACGCTGGGAGTCAACCATGCTGGGACGCATACGCACGGCCTCGCGCCATTCCGACTCGGCGCGCGCCAGGTTGCCGGTGGCGCTGTGGGCCACGCCCAGGAAATGGCGGGCGGTGGCGTTTTCCGGCTCGCTCTTCAACACACCCTCGAGCACAGTAATGGCGTCTTGTGACTTGCCTTGGCGGACCAGCACCTGGGCCTTGTGAATCAGGGCATCAGCATCGCGGGCACGATCCTTAAGGATTTCGTCATTGAGCTTGCTGGCCTCGTCGAGCTTATTGCTGAGAATCAAGAGCTGAATGTAGTTCTTCTTGACTCTGAGATCGCTGGGATGATCGCGATAGACCGAGGCATACTCGGCAATGGCTTTTTCGAAGTTGCCGGTCTGGACATAAAAGTCGGCCAGAAGCCGATAGCCTTCGGGATCGTCGCCCAGGACCTTCTTAGCTTCAGTTGTGACCTGCTCTGCCTGGTCCTTTTGGCCCTGACCGAGGTAAAAACCGGCCAAAGCGATGCGCGCTTGCAGGTTCTTGGGCTCGACCTCAGTGGCGCGCCGGAAGAGTTGCTCGGCCTCAGGGATGCGCTTCTGAATGAGGTAAAGACTGGCGAGCGCCACATGCGGAGTGGCCGACTTCGGATCAAGCTCTAGCGCCTTCTTGAAGCTGGTTTCGGCGGCAGCCGCCTGCCTGGGCGACTGCAAGATAGCAAGATTCAGCCAGGCCGCGGAATTCGAGGGGGTAAGCTGCACGGCCGTCTGCATCTCTTGGACAGCCTTGTCGAGCTCGCCCTGGGCGCCGAGAGCGTTGGCCAGCAGAGTGCGTGCGTCCACATTGTTTGGCTCTTTTTTGAGAACGAGTTCTGCGCGCTCTTGAGCCTGATCGTACTCGCGGCCGGCGAGCAGCAATCCCCCGAGTTCGACCTGGGCCTTGAGGTTGTCGGGCTCAAGCTCGACCGTGCGGCGCAACTCGGCATAGGCCCGCGGGTAATCGCCAAGCCGAAGGTAGCATTGCGCCAGGTCATAGTGGGCGCGCACGAATTCCGAATCCACTTGCAGCGCATTGGAAAACTGGATGGCCGCTTCCTTGTACTGCTGCTTGGCAAAGTATCGCTGCCCACTTTCGAAGTACTTCTGCTTGCGGACGTTGGGGTCGCGGGAGCAAGAGACGAGCAGAGCCGAAATCAGGACAAGTCCCACGAGCCGATGGACAAGACGCGAGTAACCCATGGAAAACTACTCCCCAAAGGCCGCTAGAGCGCCATTCTGCCGGTCAAACGGCCAGTGCTGATCGAATCGGACGTATCCGGAGTTATACGACACAAGGGTAGCAGAATACGTTAGCAAAGTGGGCTACCACAGGAATGGAGCGTGCTGCGGAAAGACGAAGGCCCCGGGGGTTGTCCCAGGGCCCAAAGCTCCAAAGATCACTTCAGCCGAAGCCGCCGTCGGAGAGCAGCTCCGATGCCTACCAAGCCTGAGCCAAACAGCACCATGGAGGCGGGCTCGGGGACGGGCTGCTGGAGCGTAATGGGCTCGGATGTCAGTTGACCCTGTATCTGGCCCTGAGGTCCTGTCCTGAGGTACAGCGCCTGGATGCTGGCCGCGCCAGGCCCGGTAAACAGGTTTGTGGTCGTGATGTTCGCGCTAAATACCAGCGTGCCGTTGGGCAGGGCGACGCCACCATTCGCCGTACTAGATCCGAAACAAATAAAGCCAGTGGTGGCCTGGCCAGTGCAGTTGGCGCTGGCCGTGTTGAGGTTCGAGAGGACAGCGTTGTTGTACCCAGCTGGAGGAGTCGACGACACCAGTGTCAACGTGTTCGGGTCGGAGACCTTGAAATCGACGGCATTCAGAACTGCGCTGGTGCCTGCACCCTGCCCGGTGAAGCCGCTCGTATTCACTGTCAACGTGATGGTGTAGGCGTTCGTGCCCGTCTGAACGAATGTCAGTGTGAAGGTGTTTCCTTGGCAGCTGTTATTGACGCAAGGGTTCGTGGCAGTGCCTATGGTGTCGGCCACGGCGGGGGTTGCCAGGCCCAAAGCGCCAATGACAGCGAGGGTCAGCAGCAGACCGTTGCTCTTCGACATGGGGTTTGCCTTTCGCTTACGAACGGCTGAAGGGTCACCTGGGTTAAACCGCGTTGATCCCACTACTCCGACACTACATTGAGCAAGTTAGTTGCCAAGAAGGCTTAATTTTGCAGAGATTCGGAACAGTCGTAACCTCTTCAGGGGAGTGTGGGTTACCGTCCCCTGGGTCAGTCGAGGCGTCAGATCTGCAACGGGTTCGCAGTTTGAATGCGGTGGTGTCTTGCAATAGAGATGAAACATTTTGCGGCTTAGTAATAAAGCAGAAACAGCGCTGGACTACGCCGAAAGGGTTAAGGCCTCCCGATAGGCATCTCGGCGAGGGCCGCGGTGGCACGCTATGACTGGTGCCGCCTAGAAGTTGATCGAAGTTGCCCTCTGGTTAAGGCGCCCCATCCTAATGCAGATTCAGGCAGTGCTGGTACGGGAGCAAGCAACGACGAGAATGGAGCGTGCTGCGGAAAGACGAAGGCCCCGGGGGTTGGCCACCGGGGCCCAAGAGCTCCAAAGATCACTTCAGCCGAAGCCGACGTCGGAGAGCAGCCCCGATGCCCACCAGGCCTGATCCAAAGAGCACCATGGAGGCAGGCTCAGGTACTGGCGGCGGTGGAGGTACCAGGGTCCCGGTCGGCTTGAAGCTGCCGATTTCGGTCTGGATGTGAATGATCTCGGTGTCGATTGTCAGCCCGTTGGTCAAACTAACGCCAGTGATTGTGAACTGAACCGACCCACTCTGGCCGGAGCAGATGACATCACCATTCGTACAGGAATGAGGTTGACCGACCCGAACCTCAAAACCACCGACGCCAAGGCCTGGACCCGTTCCGGCGTCGATCGACCAGGTACTCATCTGACCGCCAAATACCACGTTGGTGATGTTCGAATCGTTCAACGTGTGGGTCGAATCAAAGGCGAGGCCTGTAATCGCCGGGGTGTTTGTCGGGCTTGACGTGTTCGTGACGGTGATCGTAAGGACACCGTTGTTGAGGGTGAAAGTTGCCGTCCCAGTGAAACCGTTTGCTGAAAACAAAAAAGTAGCGGTGCCACCCGAGTTGGAGAGGTTGACCGTGTCAGCAAAGGCTGAAACCGGGGCGAGGGACGCAAAAATGGCGAGGGCCACTACCACTAGCAATTGCTTGCTCTTCGACATTGGGAGTTAAACCTTTCGCTCTACGGCGAAGTTTCCGGATACCCTGTTCAGTGGGTGTTTAGCACGGGAGATGCCACAGACGGGTATGGTTGAGGTTTGCATCCGATCCTAAGCCACTGAGACTGAGGAGGTTAGCGACTGAACTCCTTACTCACCGGGGCTAGGGTTTGTGGGCACGATCAGATACGTTAGTGTTTTGCAGAGAAGTGAAAAAGCTTTGTAGATGGCCTAAAACCCGAACTGGAGCCCGGCTACGCCGAGCGACGTAGGCGGGAGGGATCGTGAGTTCGTAGCAGCCTGACGGGCACGAGCAAGGCCGTCTCTAGGTGCCGGACACCGGTGGCATCCGCGGCCGATCCCTGGAGGCAGAAGCGCCTAGCGGTGCGCCCGTCCAGTGAGGTAGCCGACGAGCTCTCCGTAAGACCAAGCCATGGTTAGGAGGAGGATGAGGGGCATCACGCGCAAAAATGCCGCGCGGTTGCGCCGTGTGCGCAGCACACTACGGAACAAACGCAAGGTGAGCACAGCAGGCAGCAAAGGACAAATCGCCGCCAATGCCAGGCGGCGCGATAGTGGGGCACCGGCGACACGAACGGCGGCGTACGAGCGCGCCCAAATATAGCGCTCGTCGAGGGCAGATCCGAAATGCAGGTTCAGTCGGTGCTGGTAAACGACCACCTGGGGCGACAGCCAGAGAGTTTCGCCGCGCCCGGCCAGGGCAGCATGAACACGAATTTCGTTATAAGAATCGGCCCAGACTTCGGCCACGCGCTCGAGCGCGGAACGTTTGTAGCAGACGTTGGCATCACTCACGTAGGGGGCGGGGCCCGAGGGCACTGGGTTTTGATAGCGGCCGAAATCGCAGAAATAGACCGCCCAGTTCAAAGGCGAGTCGATGCCGTTCTCCATCGCCCCACCCACAGCCGCCAAGGGTTGCCGGTGTTCCTTGAGGAGTTGTGCGCACCAATGCGGATCGGGGCGGCCATGGTCTTCCAGCAGAGCAATCAGTTCCGCCGTCGCGTTCTGAATGCCAATGCCGCGCAGCTCGTCATGATGTTCGCGGCTGGGGCCGTGCCGGGCTGCGCGCAGGTTCCCGCAGCGGATGAAGCCAACGGCCGGAAACCGGCGCTGGAGCTCCTCGATCCCTGCAAGGCGGTTGTCGCAGGTGACGATAATTTCCATCGCAGGAGGGCCAACCTGGCGATGAAGGGCTTCAAGGCAACCCTGGAGATGGCGAGTATCGGCCAGTTCGGTGGTGTCGCTGACGACAGTCACTATGACGGACAGGGTCGGTTGGCTCAAGCCGCTCATATCTCTAACTTCACCTCTTGGATCGGTCAGCCTCCACAATGACTTCCGGAGGGGAAACCGGCGAGAATTTCAACCGGTAGTGCGCAGTAACCCAAAAGCAAGGCGCGGGAAGCGCACCGCTCAGATCCTGATCTCGTTGTACGATTATGCATTCTGTTTCGGTTTGAGTCACTTCCACGGGGGGACGAGCGCGCAAGCCCCTTTGGAAAGCCCCGTTGGCAATGGTGGAGCACCGACCGAAAACGAACCGCGAGCCGTGGCAACCTGCACGGGCTCTGCCCTACCTCGTAATCATGGTTGCTGCCTTCGTGTTCTGCCTACCTATGCTGCGCAATGGACCATTGCCAACAGGTCACGACAGCTTGGAGCACTTGGCGTGGTACAAAGCGTTTAGCGAGCAGTTTTGGTCGGGGGACCCGTATCCGCGCTGGGTATCTGGGTTGAACGGGGGGTTGGGCAGCCCCGTTTTTTTTGTCTATGGCCCCCTGCCCTACTTTGTCCCCACTCTACTTCGGCCGTTGGTTCCGTCGAATACGCGGCTCATGCTCGGGTTTCCAGAATTCAATCTGGCCGCCTTTTTGGCCATGGTCATCTCCGGGGTTGCAACGTTCCTATGGCTGCGGACGATGGTCAGCCGGAAGGCGGCACTCGGAGCAGCCGTCCTGTACATGGTGATGCCTTACCACTTATGGGCAGATTTGTACGTGCGTGGTGCGTTCCCCGAATTTTGGGCGATGGCTTGGACGCCGCTGGTGCTGTACTTCACATCGCGCCTTGTGCAAGAGAAACGAGGTTTCGCGGGCCTGGGCGTGAGCTATGCACTGCTCCTGACGAGTCACCTGTTCTCCCTGCTGCTGGTGTCGCTCGTGCCAGTTGGCATGGCGGCAGCGCTATCCAGGCCAGAAAGACGCGCTCGGATAACACTCACGGTACTGGCAGCAATGGCGCTGGGCGCGGCGCTATCGGCAGTTTACCTGCTGCCTGCGCTCGCACTCGAACACCTGATCCCCGCCAGCCGTGTGACGGCTGACCCGCATTACTTCTATGCAAACAATTTTCTAAACCTTCGCTGGAGCCTCTTCTGGGGAGGACCGGGCCAGCGGTTTCACTGGTACATATCCGCGATCGCACTGAGCATGTTCGTGCTGGTGATCTGCGCCGCGGCTGTGGCGCTGGAGAAAATGCCGCCCGGACGAAGGAGGCCCCTGTACTTCTGGTTGGCAGTCTGCGCAGTCAGTCTGTTCCTGATGCTGAGCGCAAGCCGACCAGTGTGGGAAATGCTGCCCATGCTGCAGAAGGTGCAGTTCCCGTGGCGCTTGCAAGTTGTGCTGAGTGCCGCCGCCGCCGCCGTCCTGGCACTTGCCCTAGAAAAGGTGTCGCGACCATTCACTGTGCGCTCTGCCTCTGCCACAGTCATCGCTTGCCTCATCGTGTTCAGTTGGGGAGCCTGGTTCCTGCGCGCCTGGCGCGCTTACCAAGGCAACCATGTCGATCCCAATCAAACTGCAGTGGTGCGACTCAGAATTGACGGGCTTACCTGGGTGTGGGCACGATGGAGCGACCCTGGTGTGATGCAGCGAATTGGGGAATTGAGCCGGAGCACTGCTCGGGCCCGCCTGCAGAGTGAAGGCACAGTTTCGGCGGCGGTGTGGCAGGCAAGAAGCATCCGGCTGCAAACAGACACGCCGCAGGAAACCTGGATGCTCGTGGGGCAGTTCTATTTTCCCGGGTGGGAAGCCACAGAGCTCCAATCCGGCGCACCGTTACGGCTGGACCCATCGCCGCGTGACGGGCTGCTACGGATATGGACGCCTGCCGGCCGTCACGAAATCCAACTGCGGTTTCGCCGAGGGCGCGCAGAAAGAGTCGGGTGGCTAGTGACGCTGGGTGCTCTGGTGTTTTGTGCGTCTGCGGCGAGCATCGGTTCAATTCGTGCGCGACGCAGGCGGGTTGCTGAAGGAACGAACCTTCGCGCGGGCGCTTCGGCGTAGCTTGTCCTGCCTTGTTCTACGGTTCCACCGTTGCAAGGATTTATTCGACTTCCATCAGTGCCCGGCCCGGACCAAACAAATAACCTACCCATTCTCCGACCACATAGGTTGTGACCGCGGGTACGAGGAGGGGCAGGCTCTGCACGAACTTATCAACGTGACACTTCTTCGCCCAGACACGCGAGGCCATGCGTGCAAGCAGAAGAACAGGAATTGCGGGTGCCCCCGCCACATAGGCAAGCCACTGCGAAGCGGACAAGTCGTTTCGGCGGGCTCCCGCAAAGGCGCGGCTGAAGAGATAGCGCTGCCGCAGGTAGTAGAAGTAATCGAAGGGCCCGCGGTGATAGACAACCATGCCGGGCACGCTGCGGAAATGAGCACCGTCGGCAAGCAGCTTGGGGTGAAGCGTCGCTTCCCAATAACCCCCGGTGAGGAGGTTGAGATTGGCGTGCAGTACCTCGCGGCGATACGCAAGATTGGCGCCAGACAGGTTGTTGGTCCCGCCCTCAGGCCAAGGTGGCAAATACGAGTTGTATTCAACGAAATACGTCACCCAGTCGCGTAGGCGATTGAAATCAGCAGCCGCCACCGGACCCCCAACAGCGACATCGTCGGGGCCGAATGCAGAGGCCAGGACAGAGAGCCAGTTGTCCGCGGCCAAGCAATGTTCCTCGATGATAGCGGCAATCTCTCCCCGGGCCTGTTCAACGCCAATACGGCGCAATTGAGGAACGGTTTCACGCTTGTTGACCGGAATGAACCGGGCTTGGGGAAAACGGGATGATAAGCGGGCGACGTTCTCTGGTCCGCGGCAATCCACGACGATGACCTCGAAGGTGGGGGCGTCCTTCTGGGCAAGCACGGAGGCCAGGCAGTCGTCGATGAAGGGAGGGCCGACAACGGAAGCAATGATTACTGACACTGCAGGGGAGCGCTCGCTCGGTTCAACCCGTGCCATTGCCGACACATTAACAGATGTGCCGGGGCGCGAAAAACCTCCGGCGGTAGCCCGGCATTTGTGCCGCCTTAATGTTCATGCGGGCTGCAACTGATTTCACATACACACTCAAAAGCGGTATTTGGGCGTACCAGGCAGGCGAAAATCTGCTGTTAATTCTTAGGGTTACGTCGATTCCGGCGCTCAGCTTCTTTGGCAGCGGACTTGCTGCATTTAGCTTTCGCCAGCACCTCTAACCTATGACAGCGCCTGCCCTGAAGCACCCCTCTGAAGTAACGGTCGATCTGGTGATCCCGGTCTTGAATGAGGCGCACGTGCTGGCGGGGAGTGTGAACACCCTGCGACTGTACTTGCTGGGATCACTGCCCTACCGGTGGCGGATCGTCATCGTAGACAACGGTTCAACCGACGGGACGGCAGATGTTGGCCGGCGGCTGGCGGGGCAATATTCAGATGTCGCTTTTCTCCAGCTCGAGAAACGCGGCCGAGGGCGAGCTCTGCGTCATGCGTGGACACAGAGTTGCGTCGACCTGGTCTGTTACATGGACGTCGACCTATCCACTGACTTGAGCGCGCTGCCCGTCATGTTCCGGGCATTGGTGGCAGAAGGTTATGATTTGGCGGTAGGCTCGCGGCTGATGAGAGAATCGCGCATCCGCCGGTGCTTGAATCGGGAAATCATATCGCGTATCTACAACGTGCTTGTCAAAGCCGTCCTTTTCACGCATTTCAGTGATGCCCAATGCGGGTTCAAGGCGCTCACGCGCCAAGCGGTCGAACGACTTGTTCCGCGGGTGCAGGATCAGTCCTGGTTTTTTGACACCGAGCTGTTGGTCCTCGCGGAAAAACTCGGATACCGCATCCAAGATGTGCCGGTAACCTGGAATGAGGACGACGACAGCCGGGTGAAGATCGTTCAAACCGCCTGGGAAGACATCAAAGGGGTGTTCCGGCTGCGCCGTTTTCTGTGGAGCAAGGATTTCACGCTGCTAGCACGGTCCGTCGCCAAACCCCCACCAGCAACTGCGATCCCGGGCATCGATGTTGTCAAGCTGACAGCTACGGCCGTTTCCGACCCCGCAGTGCCCGCGACCCAAGTACCCCGCGCAGCGGGCTGATTTCCCTTCCGCCAGGAATCAAGGCCTACCACGCATGGTCCCACGCGCTGTGGCCGCCGCAGGCCCGACCTTCCCTACCCACCGAATGACGCGATTGAGACAAAGACAATGACAGGCACACGCCGGTTGAGTATGGTTATGCCGAGGGAGAACTCGCGCGATGGGAATCGGACTGCTCGTCCTCGGAGGCTCCGTCATCAATCTGCTTGCGCGAAGTGATAACCAGCTCGCTTGAACTGACCTTGGCAACTGTAAGAAAGCTCCCGAAATCCTGTCGTTCGACACACGCCGGTCCAGCCGGGTAGCCGACATCGAAGGGCAGCATGACCTCACTGCTGATCACGGGCACGACAGGCTTTGTCGGTCAGTGCCTCCTCAGGCAGATGGACACGAACAAGTACGCGACCATCTTTTGCCTGACGAGGCGTGCGAAGGCCGTGCCCATCTTGCGTGACAACCTGAGGCCGCTCGTGGGCAGCCTGAAGGACATCGATGCGCACGAGCGGGATTTGGCGGGCGTCGACAGTGTCGTGCATTTGGCGGCTGCCACCGGTAAGGCTCGTCCAGAAGAGTTTTTCGCCTCCAATGTTGAGGGCACGGAGCGACTGGTTCAGCTGTGCCGACGGGTGGGAGCGCGCAGGTTTTTATACGTCAGCTCGATTGCCGTCCGGTTCCCTGACAAACGGCATTATTACTACGCCCAATCTAAGGAACAGGCTGAGGAAGTGGTGCGCAGGGGCGGTTTGCAGTTCACTATCCTCCGGCCCACGATGGTGCTTGGCCGAGGCTCGCCCGTTTACTCCGGGTTGGCCAAGCTTGCACAATTGCCTGTCCTGCCAATTTTCGGCGACGGCAGAACGCTCATTCAACCGATCCACGTTGATGACCTGGTTGCTTGCATCATTGGTCTGCTTGACAGCGACTGTTTCCGTGGAGAAACTCTGGACGTGGGCGGTCCCGAAGTCATCAGCATCGAAGAGTTCCTAAAGAAGATTTACCGGCTGCATCACGACCGTGCTCCCCGAGTGATTCACATTCCTTTAGCCCTCCTGATTCCTGCGCTGACGCTACTGGAGAAATTCGCCTACCCCTTGCTCCCATTCACGTTGGGTCAGATGTCAACCTTTCGATTCAACGGCACGGCTCAGAAGAGCCCGCTTACGCAAGAAGGCTCCGCCCGGTTCAAGACAGTGGACGAAATGCTAGCGGCCTCGCTGGTTTCATGATCTCCGACGAGAAACGACTAAGGCGGGAGTGCGAGGTTTTTAGCCGGTACTTGAGCGGGCTCGCACCCGACGCCTACGCGTTGAATAAGTACTGCGATGCTCACCAACGAGTGCGCGCACTTCACGTTGCGGCCGGCTTCGATCGTTTCCTGGTGCGCTTCGCCATCGCAAACCCCACCCTGACCAGGGTGGCGGATTCCTACGCTCGTCTCCTTGCACCCACCTCGACCTTTCGCAAGAAACTAGTGCTATTGCTTGCCATCCTGGAGAGCTCGGCGTCGTCCCAGCGCTTCCTCGAACACGTCGATGGGGGCGGCAAGTTGTGGCTGGGCGTCGCAGCGCTCGCCAACGGCGGGATATTCGCCGTCAGCCTATTGCTGGGAGCGGTTGTCCTCTTCCCCGCGCAGTTGGCGCTCGGATTCGGCAGCACTCCAGTGGAGAACTGAGCGATGGAGCCGATCATCGTCGTCGGCTCTGGACCAAGCGGAGTGCATTTCTCGCTTTCGCTCCTGCGCAAGGGGTACAAGGTAACCATGCTGGACGTTGGGTTCGAAAAACCCAGCGTGGTTAATCCAGAGGACACGCTTCAGAACTTGAAGGCGAACCTCAGTGATCCGGCGCGGTATTTCCTCGGAGCTGATTACGAAGGAGTATTGCTGCCGGACGAGAAAAAGGAGTACTACGGCATACCACCCAGCAAGGATTACGTATTCGAAGCGCCCACTGGGTTCCACTACCGGTCGGAGGGATTTGCCCCGCTATTTTCCTTTGCGCGCGGAGGCCTAGCCGAAGTCTGGACAGGTGGTTGTTATCCGTTCAACGAGGAGGAATTGCAGGATTTTCCGTTCGGATACGAGGAAATCGGGCCTTGTTACAGTGAGGTGGCGCTCCGCATTGGCATAATAGGGGTCCAGGACGACCTAACCAGGTTCCTGCCATGGCATGACCACCTGATAGAACCTCTACGACTCGACGATCACTCCAAGCGGCTGCTGGAGGACTATGAGAAGGAGAAAAGATACCTGAATACCCGGCTCCGGTGTTTTTGGGGGCGTACCCGTGTGGCGACGCTCAGCGAAGACCGTGGGAAGAGGAGGAAGTGCACGTACCTCGGGAGGTGCTTATGGGGGTGTCCGAACGATGCTCTATACACGCCTTCGATTACCTTGGCAGAGTGCCGCGAATACCCGAATTTCACGTATGTGCCGAACCTGCGCGTCACTCACTTCAGATTCAATTCCGGAAACCGCATCACCAGCGTGGTGGCACTGCCGGTGACCGGGGGTGAGGCTCGCGAATTTCCAGTGGGCACCCTGGCGTTGGCGGCAGGCGCGTTGAATTCAACAAAGATTTTTCTCGACTCCATCTATAGAAATACCGGGGAAGTGGTCACACTTGCCGGACTGATGGATAACAGACAAGTGCTGGTACCTTTCGTCAACCTAGGGCTAATCGGCCACCAGTACAATCCCGAAACTTACCAGTATCATCAAGTCGGAATGGGCCTCGAATGCGACGATCCCAAGAAATATGTACACGGGCTGGTTACTACGCTAAAGACGGCCTTGTTGCACCCCATAATCGAGAACCTGCCCTGTGATATGAGGACGGCCATCTTTCTGGTTCGCAACTTGCACTGTGCCCTCGGAATCATCAATGTCAATTTTCACGATACGCGCCGGGACGGGAATCTCGTCACTTTGGAGGTGAATGGCAAGACGGATACGACCCGGCTTTTGATCAGGTATGAGCCCGCGCCGCAGCAAAAGGCAGAGATAGCTTCCGCTCTGGGAAGAATCAAGAAGGCTTTGCGACGGCTGGGCTGCATTGTGCCTCCGGGCATGATCCACATCCGCCCGATGGGCGCCAGTGCGCACTATGCCGGTACGCTGCCCATGTCCAGCAATAGCCGGCCTTACACAACATCGAGGTTGTGTCAAAGCCACGATTTCGACAACTTGCTGATTGTCGATGGAGCCCCTTTTTCATTCCTGCCGGCCAAAAACGTCACTTTTACTTTGATGGCGAACGCGGTTCGCGTGGCAGAGGCAATCTTCTAGAACATGGCCAACAGTCAACCAGCACCGAACACGCGCAAAACACTAGAGGCACGGGCGTACCTTGTCGACGGGCTAACTGCCGCAGCGTGGCTGGGGCTAGTGACGGGATTGGTTGAAGGCGGTGGCAAGCTGGCGCTGCAACACCTGGGGTGGCTGAGTTGGGACCTGGCGCAACTAAGCGTGTCGGCAGACATCATTTGGATCGCTGCTATTCTCGATGCCCTTGTGTTCGCATCAATTGCGCTGGTAATGGTGGTAGCGAGCCGGGCGGGCCCGATTAAGCGAGATTACTCGAAAACCCTCTGCACCTAGTTCGTCGTCAATCACACGGCTACGGTGAAAAACAGTGCTCGCGGCGGTTGCTGAACAGTTACGCACTGGTGGCGGCCCTTGGGTGGAGCGGCAGTGGATGCGTGAGGGCTAGGTCGTACCGGATTCCGGCGCTCCCACCTCCAATGCCACAGCCGCAGCATTGAGGGCAAGATACTGGCGGTACCATTCGACGGATCGGCGCAGGCCCTCCTCCAGCGTGAATCTCGGCCGCCAGTTCAGAAGGGTTCGAGCCTTGGTGCAGTCGAGGTATTGTTCGCGGATTTCGTGTGTCGCCTCGTCGAGGATAACCGGTGGAAGGTCGGGCGCACCCATCACTGCCAAAACTCGATCGACAAGTTCCATCACGGTCAACGGGGTTTCTGTGCCAAAGTTGAAGGCTTCGCCGTGGAACTCGCCCCGGTAAAGACGCTCGGCCAAGCAGAGGACCGCCTGAACGGCATCTTCGACGTAGAAGTAATCTCGTACAAACTTGCCGTCGCTGCGGATGATCGGCCGTTCGCGAAGCAGGGCCGAGCGGATAGTGCCCGGCACAATGCGGCTGAAGTTCAAGTCCCCAGCTCCATAAAGATTGCCGCAGCGCGTAATCCCTACCGGTAAGCGGTAGGTGTCGAAATAGGAGACGGCGAGCAAGTCGGCGCAGGATTTGGAGGCGTCATAAGGGAAACGACCTTGCAGAGGGGTTTCCTCCGTGTAGGGCAAACGATCGTGCGAGCCATAGGCCTTGTCACTTGAGGCGACAACGACAGCCTTGACCAGTTTGCTGCATTCGTGGCAGGCCTCAAGCACGGTCCATGTGCCTTTGATGTTGGATTCGAAAGTGGAGAGCGCGGAGCGCGCTGCCGTGCCTACAATGGTTTGCGCTCCCAGGTGGAAGACAGCCCGCACCTCATACTCATTAATGGCCCGCAGGACAGTGAAGTAATCGTTCAGGTCGCCGTGAACTATGTTGACACGCAGAATGGCCCCCGACTGGACCAAATAGCTCTGCGGAACCGTGTCCCGGATAAGACAGGTGACGTCCGCGCCTTCCTCCAGTAATGCCTGGGTGAGCCAGGAGCCCAGCAATCCGGTGGCGCCGGTTACAAGAACCTTTTGGTGTGTCCAAAAACTGGCCGGCATTCTAGTCCCACACCTTCCAAGGGGCATCGCCGCGATTCCAGATCTCGTTCAGCGTCATCGCCTCCTTGAAGGTGTCCATACAATACCAGAAGCCATCGTGGGGGAAGAGGGCAAGTTGCCCTGCATTAGCCAAACTCTCGAGAGGAACACGTTCGAGGATGCAGTCGGCATCCAGCCAATCGAAGATCGATCGATTGAACACGAAGAAGCCGCCGGGCGTGAGGTCATGCATCAACGGCTTCTCCTGCCAGTAGCTGACGATGCCCTCGCCGTTTACCCTGACTACGCCGTAACGCGAGCGGGCGTGGAAACCCGAAAGCGTGGCGACCTTGCCCTTTTCCTTGTGAAAGCCTACAAGGGCGTCGATGTTGATGTCGCTCAACCCGTCAGAGTAATTGGCGAGGAAGAAGTCCTCGTGGATGTGCTGCTTGACGCGATACAAGCGGCCGCCGGTCTGCGTCTCTGCTCCAGTGTCCACGAACGTTATTTCCCAATCCTCGATGCCATCCACGCTGTCCAGGACGTAGGGGGAACCGGTGCGCAGCCGCAAGGTCAGATCGTGTTGACGAAAACGGTAATTGAGGAAATATTCTTTTATCATCCAGCCCTTGTAACCCAAGCACAGTACGAACTTGCGGTAGCCGTAATGATAGTAGGTGCGCATGAGGTGCCAGAGTATCGGGCGACCGCCGATCTCAACCAAGGCCTTGGGGCGGTACTCGGTTTCTTCCCGGAGACGCGTCCCCAAGCCTCCACAGAGAATCACGACCTTTTCTTCTTTATATCGCATGGAGATATTGCATCCCAAACGTTCTCACCTACCCGACGCTCTCAAATCGAGCGCGGCTCGGGTATCGGCAGGATGAAGTGACCACCACGGTCACGAAATGAACTGAGCGCTTTCATTATCTCCTCAGCAAAGTTCCACGCCAAGATGAGAACGTAGTCAGGCTGATCCTGCAGCAGACGTTCCACTGGAACTACAGGAATATGCATTCCGGGGGTATAGAGACCGACCTTAAGCGGGCTGCGATCGACTATGTAAGCAAGCACATCATTGCCGATACCGCAGTAACACAACAAGGTGTTGCCTTTCGCCGGAGCGCCATAGCCGACGATGGAGCTGCCCTGGTCCTTCAGACGATGAAGCAACCCAGACAGCTGATCGCGATGCTCGGCCACCCGGCGGGCAAAGTCGCAGTATGCAGCAACGTCCGCTAACCCGGCGGCGCACTCCTCTTGCGCCATGCGCAAAACCGCTTGGGAATGCCCGGACGCGTCGGCGTGCCGCGCCCAGAGCCTGAGCGAACCGCCATGGATGGGCACGCGATCGATACGCTCCAGCGCCAACCCTGCCTTGGCAAAGAGCCGCAGCAGAGGTTGGACCGCGAAGTAGCACAGGTGCTCATGATAGATGGTGTCATATTCGAGCCGGTCAAGCATCTCGACCAGGTATGGCACCTCGATGACCAGCCGCCCGTCGGGCCGAAGAATGGTCTTGCAGGCCTCCAGAAAATCGGCGGTCGCGTCCACGTGGGCCAGTACGTTATTGGCGATGACCACCGAAGCCAAACCATACTGGCGGGCAATATCGGGGGCCGAGCGAGGGCCAAAAAAATCGACGATCGTGTCGATTCCGGCAGTGCGAGCAATTTGGGCGATGTTACTCGCGGGCTCCACCCCAAGGGTCCGAACGCCGCGTTGCGCGAAGCACTGCAACAGGCTGCCATCGTTGCTGGCGATTTCAATCACCAGATCCGCAGCTGAAAGCCCAAGTTCACGGATGACACTATCTGCCAGAGCAGCGTTGTGTTGGGCTATGGTCTGATTCGTGCCGGTGCGGTAGATGTAATTCGAAAACAGCACTTGTGGCTCAACCACGTCCAGCAATTGAACCAGCGCGCAATCAGCACAGAAATAGATTGCCAGCGGAACGCGCATTTCCGGCTTGCGCAGTTCCTCATAGCAAAGAAATGAGTTGGCCAGCGGGACTTCACCAAGGGAAAGGACCATCGTCAGCCGTGTGCCGTCGCAGGCACGGCAACGACTGCGCCTGGTCACCGGGTATGTTGGAAGCACGGCCTGGGTCGACTCACTCACGGTGAAATGCCGCCAGGGGCTGCGGAATCCGCGCTGGTCACCCCCTGCGCTGCCGAGAAGCTGATTGTACGACGAATGCCCTCTGCCACTGAGCAGGCCGGTACCCACTCCAGCACTTCCCGCTGCAGACGTGTGTCCACCGGACCTTGGCGGATCTCGTCCGGCCGATCCGGCAAGGCCCCGAATTGCAGTTGCTCGGGGCGCAAGTGCAACAACTGGGCGGCTGTCTTCACGAACTTGCGGACGGTGGTGAGCCGGCCGGTCGCCAAGTTGATGATGGCCGGAGCGGAATGGCGCTGTCCCAGACGGAGCAGGCCCTCTGCAACATCGGCCACAAAGGTGAAATCCCGGCGCTGCACCCCACGTGTCAGGGCCAGGAATTCCCCAGTGTGAGCCGCCGCCAGTAACGATGGCAGCAGCCGGGTGGCGTGTTCCCCGGGCCCATAAACCGTAAACAAGCGCGCGCTGACGGCAGCAAGGCCGTGCTTTTGACAGGCCTCGACAAGCACGTTTGTGCCCTCCAGCTTCGTCCTTCCATACACCGTCACCGGAACTGTTGGAGAACTCTCGGTTACCGGACCGTCAACAGGGCCGTACTCGGCGGCGGTACCCACGTGGACGAGCTGCAAATCGGATGAATGCGATTGCGGCCGCGACAACACCGCCTCGACGATCTCCCTTACCAGCTCCACATTCAGCACCGCAGCCAAGTTCGTGTCGCGCTCTGTTGGATCGATGCCGTAACCAGCCAGGTTAAACACAACCTCAGGCTGAACGTCCCGGTATAAGTAAGCAAAGTTTCCAGATGTGGACAGATCGCAAGCCAGCCATTCCCCAACGATGTCAATACAGTGGCGATCGGCAGCCGTGGCAGATTCATCTCGAGCTGTCAGGTACAACCGTGCACCCGCGCGGGTGAGGGCGTGGGCTACCCACCGGCCGATAAATCCGGTTGCCCCGGTCACAAGCACGCGACGGGCGCGATAGGCACCAAACGGAGGACCGTTAACCATCGGCGTGGAAAACACCGCTGTCTGGTGAACTGGCTTGATAGATGGCGCACATTAGGGTCGGCTGAACCAGTGATGGGCTGATGTTACCAAAGGCCACTCAAGCCCGAGAGCGTTTCGATCAACTAAGAACGTCAAAGCCCCCGCTTCCCCAAGTTCTTGTGCGCTCGCGCACCCAAGCGTTAACGCCCTGTTTATTGGTTGGCCGCGCTTACCTGTGTTATCCATATTCGTGTGGGGTTTCGCGACTCTGACAGCTGAGATCGTAGCAAGCAAGTGCCTACGGTATCCCGCTTGCACCCACATACGATCCCAGAGGCTGGCTCCTCACTGGAATTTATGGTGACGCATGTGTCTGCGGTCGCGTTTGCGGGTTTCAAGTCACCGCCAGGGGCGCTCTACTGGACGGGCAGCGTAATCGTCCTGAGCGTCGGGTTGTGGGTGGCAACGCGACGATGGCGGTCGCACAACGCGTTCGCTTGGGTGGCGTTAGCCCTGGCGGGGCAGGCCTGCGCGCTGCAACTGCTGTGGGTGGGAAACAACGTTCGCCTGCAGTTGTTTTGGGGATGGAGCGACCTGCTGAGCTCGCTTCAAGGAATTTTCCTAATCGCACTCCTCCTGCAAGTGGCGATTGTAGCCTGGGGGGCTCGAAGGCTCTATTCGGGAGCCCGGCGATGTCAGCCTCAGTTGCTTTCCTGGGGCCAGACGTTGGTTTTTCTCCTCCTAGCTGCCTTTGCGGCGATGACCATCCATCCCGGAGTCCCCATCGCTTTGCTGCATGGGGGTTTCGCTCGGCAGGTGCTGGTGCATGCATCCAAGGTGGCGCTGGGATTGACCATTTTCGGCGTGGGCGCGATGAACCTTATCCTAGCGGCGTCGGCACTGCCGGCTGACATCTGGAACAGCGTGAGCGTCCGCATGCAACAGGCGCAACGGAACATGGCATGGGTGTGCGCCGGCTGGGTGGTGATCGCATCGTCTGTCATCGCCTGGGTAGTGCTGGATCGCATGCCTCACGTGCCTGACGAAGTTGGGTACATTTTTCAGGCTAAATACCTAGCTGCCGGCCGTCTCTACTTGCCACCGCCCCCGGATGTGCAGGCCTTCGTCGTGCCATTTCAACTGATCGAGAACGGAAAGTGGTTCGGCTCACCATCGGTCGGATGGCCCATCGTTCTTGCAGCCGGATATTGGTTGGGAGTGCCTTGGATCGTGAATCCCTTCTTAGGCGGGATTGCCATTTTGTTATCGCACCGGTTGGCGCGAAGGCTTTACGATCCTGGGACGGCAAACACTGTGGCGGTACTGCTGGCCTTTTCTCCCTGGTTGCTGTTCCTTTCGGCCAGTTTTATGCCGCACGCGGTAGCGCTAGTATTGACACTTCTTGGGCTGATAGGAGTTCAGGGCGTCCGTGAAAATGGCAGTTTGGGTTGGGCGACGCTGGCAGGGCTCAGCATTGGTGCGCTGTTGCACGTGCGTGCTTTGGAGGCCGTGGCATTGGCCGCAGCCGCCGCAGGTTGGTGGTTGAGCGCGGGCCGGCGCAGACTGCGACCAGCGGCCATCGCCGCAACCTGCGTCGCCGGTCTGATCATGACTGGGCTTTTACTAGCCTATAACAAGGCGCTTGTGGGCGATCCGCTTCGAACTCCGATTAACAAGTTTACGGACCAGGCTTTCTACCCAGGGGCCAACCGCTTGGGGTTTGGGGCCGACATTGGCAACTTTGGCTGGACCGGCCTTGATGCTCTTCCCGGTCATGGCCCGATCGATGTCGCCGTAAATACCAATCACAACATGTATCTTGTGAACTTTGAAATGTTCGGCTGGCCCTGCGGATCATTGCTGTTTGTTCTGTTGCTGCTGGTTTGGACAAAGCTGCGCAGCGATACTTTCCTGTGGGCAGTGATTCTGTGTCTTTGGGCAGCGTTGAGCTTGTATTGGTTTAGCGGTGGTCCTGATTTTGGCGCCCGCTACTGGTACTTGATGATCGCTCCGCTTGCGATTCTGACAGTGCGCGGGGCCCAAGGTGCCGCCGCGCGGCTGCGGGACAACTGCCACGTTGCTTCGGCGGAGGCGAGGGTGTGGATGTTCGTCGCCCTGGCGACTGCAATTGGGGTGGTCAATGTGGTGCCGTGGCGTAGTCTGGACAAGTACCAGAACTATCGTGGCATCCGCGCCGACGTCCGCCAGCTGGAGCAGAAATATCAGTTCGGGCAAAGTCTTGTGCTTGTCCGCGGTGACGAGTGGGATTACGCGTCGGCAATACCACTGAATCCAGGCACATTCGGCCCCGAAGCCGCTGGCCCAATCTACGCACGCGACCTCGGCGCTGCCTCGAGGGAACGTCTGCAGGCCTATTATCCCCACCGCCCAATTTGGATCATCGCGGGGCCGTCTGTCACCAAAGACGGTTTCAAGGTTGTCGAGGGACCAATGCGAGGAACGGCGAGATGAACCGCGACACGACAGCATGATCGAAGCGTCCCGGACACAACCGAATGCTGATCGCGCCGTAATACCTGTCGCCGATCGCCTTGCTTGCCCGCGATGTGGCGCGGAGCTCAAGCTGCTGCACACGGAAATCATGTGTACAGGATGTGCCGCGAGCTACCCAATCGCAAATGGTGTGCTGGATTTGCGACCGACAGTCCAGTATGACAAACCCGAGGCCGTAGACTGGACGAAACATTGGTCAGACGAGAAGCAGCAATCAGTCGCCCAGAGGTTCTTCAGCTTCTATCGCAAGGCCGTCTTCGCCCGGACGGTCCGCTACTACGTGAGCCGCTACTTCGCTCCACAGGGAGTGTTCCTGGAAGCCGGTTCCGGCACCTCCGAGACCTCGATGCGAATCGATAAGAAGGGTGGGGCTCGTGTGCTGGTGGCACTGGACCTTATTCGTCCGGTCCTGGAGCAGTGCCATCTTGTGATGGATGAGCGAATATGCGGCGACATATTCCACCTTCCGTTCCGCAGCGGCTCGGTCGATGGCATCTGGAATGTGGGAGTAATGGAGCATTTCCCTCACGAGCAAATTGACCAGATCATGCGCGAATTTCATCGAGTGATGCGACCAGGAGCGCGGTTGGTCATGTTATGGCCTGCCACCTTTTCCATTCCGCAAAGAATCCTTCGTGTGATCGAATATTTCGTGAACTTGCGACACAAAGGCGAACGCTTTCAGTTTCACCCGGACGAGATTTCCCAGGTGCGTTCGCTGCAGCAGGGCCGGGAGATTCTGTCGCGGAACGGATTTCGTGCTCTTCGCGTGGACGCGGGCATGCGCAGCCTGATGGCCTTTGAAATACGAGTAGGCGAGAAGCCTTGAAGACTAGCGGTCGAGGAACGTAGCCGGTCGGACTAGCGGGAGATGCGATCGCCTTCCGGATTGACAACAACGCAGGCGGAGGCAGGGCACGCCGAGGTGCCCTGCCAGACGCGCAGTGGCCCCCCCATCCGATAGCGAACGATGTTCTTTAGAAACTCGAAGCAGGTAGATAGGCGCACATTTGATTTACCGCCTTGACGCAGCTGGCCCTCAACGTCACACTCCACCACTTTCAAGCGAAGCCGCTTGCTCTTAATCATGATCTCCGGATCGAGAAACCAATCCCTGGACTGCAGTCCCATGGAAAGGAGGTTCTCGCGTCGCAGTATCTTAGGATTGCCGTTGAGGTCAATCGATCCTAACCAGCCGAAAAGGCACTGCATCCCGGC
>DASYTX010000062.1:0-11931 GCA_036001865.1 Terriglobales bacterium | reverse complement strand
GCGGGGCGGTAACGGTGGTATCCCAATTCGAAGCGTCAATCTGCGTCCGTACGAAGGTCCAAGTGGAGATGGCAACACCATCAGGACTGACTCGTTTAGTGAGATTCTTCACCGTTCCGTCGGAACAGTTCATACCATTGTTGGGAGCTGGGTACTCATATTCGTAGTAACCGCCGGTTGGAAGAAATACCTTCTTTATTCGACCCGTGGTGTAGGTAGGAAAGCTCGGCGTCTGTTCATATTCGAATGTGTACGACCGTCCGTTTGGCAAGTCGATCCGGGTAATCAGGCTTACTGCTGTGTTTGTGTACTCAGCTACCCCAGAACACTGGAAATTTGTCTTGACCGCCTTCGTTTGCTTCACGACGGTGACCGTCTGGTAAGTACCGTCGGCGACCTGATATTGATACGCATTGCTACTGACTTTCAGTACGGTACGCCCAACAGTATCGATCCAGTGCGTATCCCCGCCGACAAGACTATTGCTTATGTAGTTGCCATTTGTATCAGTGAGAGTCCCGTATATAGTGATCTTTAGTCCGCCGGGACTATAAACGATTGGCAAATACGGATCGGTCGCGTCTATGTAATATCCGCTATTGTCCGTTGCGAATCCGGTCGGCGTGGCAGTCCAGCAGGTCTGAATTGAATAGTTATCCACACCGAAAGGGTGCCGTGTACCGGCTGGATCGACATAGACATATCCGTAGAAATGATCTACAGGGAACGGCGGCTCGCCGCAGTAGACGGTTTCAACATTGTAGTATGGTTGACCTATGGGTGTGCCAGCCCAACCCCAGCTCTGCCCGGTGAAGTTTGCAGGCACCCAACTATTAAAGGATCGTTTCCAAATGAGTGAGTCGTAAGACAGGCCAAATTGAAACCCAACCCCCCTTCCCGGAACAGCAACCATTGGAATTACAAAGTTCACATTGAGGTTCTGACGGTTGACCGCGTCGAACCGTCCTTCCTCAAACGAACCAAAGGGCGGGAAGCCGGTCTGTGCAAGAGCACTGGATATTGCGATTGAGAGCAATAGATTGAGTACTGTGGCTTTTTTCATCGCCCACCCCCGCTGACCTGAATCGCAAATTCTGCGTCAGTAAGACCGGTATTCAGAGAGACCGTGGTAATTGAGATATGTGCCCAAGGAGTTCCATTTCGTGAAACTTCTATCGTCAGGGGACACACGATTCCGCCGAGTGCTTTGTAATCTGAAGGAGTGAGCTCAATTCTTATCCCCTCATCGATTCCCCTCGCAGCACGCTGTTGGTAGGCGATCTTCGTTGGAAGGAAACTGGTTGCATCTATCCAAAGATCGGCGACAGAAAACTCTGAGAGGTGCCGCAACTCAGGCTTATAAGCAAAGGAGCGCCAAGCCCGAAGATGGTAAGCCAGGCTATTTCCTTGCTGCTCTTGCCCTGCAGAAAAGAGGCTGATATCCGAGTCAGCAATCAGCGCGGAAAGCCAAACGACTGGCAGGAGTTTTGAGTGCGTTGTGACGGCAAGTTCGCCAGAGAGGCTCTGGCTGGAGCCGCCCGCCTTTCGCATGGCAAAGCCTCGCGAGTACACAACCGCATCTGATTCGCCACCCACGGTCCACTCTTCCAGGCTTTGATCCAGCCCGCGTGTGAGAACACGAATCGTCCCATCCTGGGAGGCTCCTCCAGCAGTGATCTGAACCTGTCCACTCATCGCTGAATCGGAGAATGCAGCGTTGCCCATTGCGCTGACCGACCGTGCGATGACAGCTGCAGCTTGCGGGTCGCGCTGCGCTGGTTGCTGCGGGCTGCCTGATGTCTGTGCGGCCGCAATGAAGGATGATACGAGCAGGGCAAAAACGCTGGCTGATGCGATGTGGGCCAAGGGGAACCTCCGCGGACTGGAGTTGGGCCCGTTCTGCGAGAAGGAGCGTAGCTGCTTTGGCCGGGCTGTCAACTGAAAAAGTGTGCTTTTGTTCTGAAATCAGAACAAGGCGGCTCGCGGCAGGCGAAAAGACAGCTGTCTGGCTGTCCGATTCGGCCGGCCCAGGGGCGATGTCGCCGGGAGGAAGTCGGCTGCCAGCCTAGAACAACTTGAAGTGGATGGTCAGATACTTCTTTGGGTTCTCGCGCACGGCCTTAATGAGGTTGCGGGTTTCGAGCAGCATCTGATCGGCGTTGGTGTAGAGCGAGGGATCGGCCAGCAGCCTGCCGGCGGTCCCCTGGCCGGATTCCAGCCGGTCGGCGATGCGGTTGACCTTGGTCATGGTGTCGTCGAGCTTGCGGGCGAACTCAGGGTCGCGTGCCATCTTGCCCAAGGCGCCGCGCCCAGCGTTGATCTCCTCCATTAGACGGCGGGCGTTGGCAATGGTCTGATTGGCGTTTTCATAAAGCGTGGGATCCTTGAGCAGCTTGCCCACCGTGCCCTTGCCCTGGTCAACGTCGTCCACCAGGCGCGAGAGCTTGGCAACGGTGGTATCGAGCTTGCGATACAGCTCATCATCATTGATGAGCTTGCCGATGGTGCCCTGGCCCTGGTTTATAGCGTTGATTACGCGCTGCAGGTCGATGAGGGCCGCATTAGCCCGGTTGAACAGCGTAGGGTCGTAAATGAACTTGCCGACCGAGCCTTCGCCGCGCTCCACCGCAGCCACGATGCGGTCCAGGCGCTTGAGCACCACGTCAAGGTTTTGCAGCGTGGTCTGACTGGCGCGCACCACATCTTGAAGCCCCGCCCGATCCTCGCTGGGCAGCACGTCGCCCTCACTGGCCGGAGGCCCCTTGGCGCCAGAGCTATTGATATCCACGAAGGTCTCGCCGAGCGCACCTACCGTGGCCAGCGCCGCCAGGGAGTCCTTGCGCAAGCTGTAGCTGAAGCGGGTAGTGACGCGCATGGTGACTTCGATGGGCCGCTCTGGGTGTCCGGGAACAACGGCGATCCTTTCCACGTTACCGATGTCCACCCCCTGCAGACGCACGGGCGCTCCCTTGCGCAAGCCTTCGGCATTATCGAAATAGCTCTTGACGGTGATCTTGGGAGTGAAGAGGCCGGCAGTGCCGGTCATCAGGAAGATCAGAGTGCCCAGCACGGCAGTGGCAAAGATTACCGTCAGCCCCACCCGGAGCTCCGACCACTTCAGTTGTCGCTGGCTAGGCACCGCTACCCCGCATGCTAGGCGGCGCCAGCCCGGTTGCGGGCAACGCTGAAATTTGCAGACGTCTCATGAAGAGCTTAGAGCGTCGCATCATAGCAGAACGGTCGTGCAGCAGTCAGTATCACGCATGCCGCGTGCGCCACTGCAACGTGAGGGCGGCCGCCAGCAGGTAGGCTGCGGCGGCGCAGGCCAGCGCCACCTTCAGCCCGACATGGATCGCAATCACCATGGCCAGGACCGAGCCCAGCACGCTGGATGCGGCGTTCATTGCCCACGCCCATTCGATGGTGCTCTCGCCCGCAGGATTGCTCAGCGAGGTCGCTGGGAGGGTTTCGGTCATTCGCCGGAGGCCGGTAGGGAAGGGCATTCCCATGGCGAATCCAAGCGGGGCGATCAACGCGCCGCTCACGACCGCCTTGGCAAAGAACGGCAGGCCCACCAGCGAGCGCAGCAATATGGGCAGCAGCCAGATGTAGGCGACCACCGCTGCGACGATCAGCGCCAGCACCCAGCGCACGCTCAGTGTCCGCACCAGCCAGCGGCGCGACACCACGCTGCCCGCTCCGCTCGACAACAGCATAAGGAAAACGACCACAGTCAGCGCATACGTCGGATGGCCGAGGAAGAGCACAAAGCGCTGGATAAGGGCGATCTCAACCATGATGTATCCGAGACCGAGAGCAATGAAGTAAGCCAGCGGCGAAATGCGCGGGCGGCGGGCGCACTGGTAAATGAGCAACGGAAGGATAAGAAACACCACCACCGCAGCCATGGAGATAACCAGTAGCATGCCGAGCACGATGATGCCCAGATTGTTCTTCCAGTCCACACCGGTGCCAGTGCCGGAGAGCGCAGCGCGCAGCGCTTGACCGGTCTTGAAGGTGAAGAAGAAGAAGGGAGCATCGTCGCTGGCGGGGCCAACGTTGTAGGGGTATGCAGCCGCGAACGACTGAGGATGGTCGCTAGTTACCAGGTCACGAAATGCTGTGTGACTCGCCGCCTGCGGTGGCCGATTCGCGATGCCGGACTGGGCTGCCGGCATGTAAAGCGGCACAAGCTGCCCATGGGTGGCGACATAAGCGCGGACCAGAGCTTGTTCCTGGGCGGTGAAGGCCGACCTCTTCGCCAACACGGTCACCGCACGGCCGTCCTCGTCAAGTGACCCCTCACTTATCACCATGAAGTTGTGGTGGCGCGAAATGTGGCCGTCGATCTGACGCAGGGCTTCCATCGCCTGCGATACCACTCGTAGCGCTTCGCGAGGCTGGCGGAATTCCCAGCGCGTAATGGCAATCATTCCGCCGGGCTTCAAATGGTCGAAGTATTCGCGGAAGGCTTCCACGGTGTAGAGGTTGTTTTCGCTCAAGGCCAGGGCGCCGGCAGCGGTTGAAGCCCAGGTATCGACCAGGGTCATCTGGATGACGTCGAACTGCTCAGGGCTGCTGCGGATCCAGGAACGGCCGTCGCTGACGTGGATGCGAACTTCAGGAAGGTCGTAGAGATGATAGACGTAGTCGGCGTAGCGACCGCGCATCACGTCGTTGACGATGATGGGGTTGATCTCAATGCCGGTGACGTCGCGGCTGCCGCCGACCAGGGCGCGCATGACGTCCACACCGCCGCCGGGACCGATGATGGCGTACTTGCTCTGGGGCCGAAGGAGGTTGACCAGCGCGGCGGCGGCGCTCATCAGGCGCGCGCGCGCGGCCGCCTCCGGGGCGTAGGGATCAATGTTCATGATGGCGGTGGACGCGTCGGCGTCGATGACGATGTACTTGGCTTCGCCCTGCTGGTTCACCTCCACTCGCGAGATGGCATTCCATTTGGCAAACAGCATCCAGGGCTGGTCGCGGCGCATGCCCTTGGCGTAAACCACGTCGATCAGCTTGCCGGAGTGGTTGGCGGCCAGTAGCGCCGCCAGGACGAGGGCGAGCGCGATCGCCAGCTTGCGCCTCGCGGGGCCGGCGGCCCAGACCGCCGCCGCCACCGCCATGGTCAGGGCCGCGAACAAGACTGCATTCGGCCCGCCCAGCCAGTTCAGTAAGGGCACGATGGCGAGGCACGACAGCGCGCCGCCCGCCAAGTCTGCTCCGTAAAGCTGCGCAATGTGGCCGCTCCGGCGCGCGAACACAATGGAGAACAGCAGGCCGGTGAGGAAAAAAGGAACGGATGCGGCCAGGTAGATCACCGTCAGCCGGCCGAAGTTCGCCCACTCCAGGTTGAGCGACACGGGCACGTGCAGCACCACTTCGAGCACGGCCAGAATCGCCAAAGCGTTGCCAAGGCAGATCGCCGCTCCCAGGCGGTGGAGGTCCCACTTCGCAAGCCAAGCGCGGCTGACATAGGCAAACACGCCGCCGGCTCCCAGTCCCAGCAGCGCAATGGAAATCGCCAGGAAAGCGAAGTGATAGAAGAGAACGACCGAGAACAAGCGGGTGAGCGCGAGTTCCAGGAGCAGGCTGGAAAAACTCACCAGAGCCACGCCTGCAAACAGCCTGCGGGGAGTGGCTTCAATGGCGGGGGCTGAGTTCGGGAGGGCAGCGACTTCGCTCATCGCGCCGCTCAATCCTCCAGGATGACCTGGGCGATGGCCTGCTCAGCGGTGTGGGAGAGCGAGAGGGAGGCGCGCCGCGCTCCCAGACGGTCGGCGAACTCCGCGGCCCTGCCGCTGAACCCGATGGTGGGGCGACCGCCGGGCTCGCGGCCCACCTCAACTTCCTTCCAGGTCACGCCCCGCCGCCAGCCGGTGCCGATGGCCTTCAGCGCGGCTTCCTTGGCAGCGAAGCGCGCGGCGAAACGCTCTACCGCATTGTGCTTGGATTGGCAGTAGCGGATCTCGTTTTCGGTAAAAATGCGCCGCAAAAAGCGGTCACCGAAGCGCTCGATGGCCGCGCCCACCCGCGCGACCTCTGCGATGTCAATGCCAGTGCCGACGATCATCAGCTTACAAAGGGCCACTACGTTAACACACGTAGGCAGCTTCTCCGGCGGGGTCACAACAGGCCCGGATAGATGACGCGCCCGTCCACCAATCGCACCTCGGCGGTGAGCTTGTGCAGCTTGGCTGGAGCGGTGTCCTCGATGTGCAGCACGGCGTGGCCGTGCAACGTGAGATAGTCCGACACCAGCATGCGGTGACAGCGGAAGAACAGCCTTTCGGCGCACATGATGGCCGTGGGCTTATGCTCGGCCAGCGCGACGACCGCCTGCGCAGCCGCGGCAAACTCCTCGGTCAGCATGTGGTCGGCATAGTTGCGGAAGCCCTGGCTACGCAGCGCGGTGTTGGGCGAGTCCGCGCGCGATTTCCTGCGCCGGCCACCCAGCTCCTTCTTCCAGACGTAGCCGATGCCTGTCTCAGCCAAGCTGTGCTCGAGAGCTTCGCGGTTGAAGTGCGGAAGGCGGCGAGAGACAGGAAAGGCGCGGATGTCAACCAGGGTGGCGATGGAATGCGCCTTGAGGACGGCAAGCAGCTCCTCGAGCGTGCGGGTGGAATGCCCGATGGTGTAGATGGTGGCCACGGCCGGCGGCCGAGTCTTCAAGGACCCTGCTGCGACAACAGACCGTATACGTCAAGCTGGCTCTGTGTGCCAATGTACACTCTGCCCTTTGGCGAGCAGGCCTGCCAGGATTCA
The DNA here is from genome assembly GCA_036001865.1 of Terriglobales bacterium. Taxonomy (GTDB): domain Bacteria; phylum Acidobacteriota; class Terriglobia; order Terriglobales; family Acidobacteriaceae; genus DASYTX01. Next base: position 5,163 of record DASYTX010000062.1, on the reverse strand, counting down.
CCTGCGGCCCATTGTTCAGGATCCGCGACAGGCATGGGTTAGGATATAGAAAATGTGGCTGGCGCTTTATTGCCGATGGCCGCAAAGGTCTTTACCTGCATCTTAACCAGTAACTCTGAATTAACAACTGAGGTTTGGCATGCGTAGACCGGTAATGCTCGTGCTGGCGATCCTGCTGGGGTCGTTGACGCTTGTCGCAGTCGACAAGAGGGCGGTGCTGAGACCACCCAAGGGCGCCAAGGTGGCCATCGTAGTCTTCGAAGATTTGCAGTGTCCGGACTGCGCGCGCGCCGCGCCGCTGGTGGAAGAAGCAGCGCGCACCTACAAGATCCCCGTGGTGCGGCATGACTTCCCGCTGCCCATGCATAACTGGGCGTTCGACGCCGCAGTGCTGGCGCGCTACTTCGAGAGCAAGTCCAAGAAGCTGGGTGACGAGTTCCGCCACGAAGCGATGAAGCACCAGGTGGAGATGACGCGCGAGAATCTGCGCGCCTTCGCGGAAAAATTCGCCGCACAGCACAACACCATGCTGCCCTTTGTTGTCGATCCGCGAGGCGAAATGGAGCGGAAGGTCAAGGCCGATTATGCGCTCGGCCAATCCATTGGTATCCAGCACACGCCAACTATCTATGTGGTCAGCAACACTACCACGGGGGCGCCGTTCGTCGAGGTGGTGGACCGCAGCCAGTTGTTCCGGCTGGTTGACGACATGCTGCAGCAGGCCAACGCCGCCACGGCCGCCACGCCGAGTCCGCGAAAGACGCGTTCGTCCTCGCCACAATGATGGCGCTGAACACTGCCCGCTGCCTATTGATCACTAATGCCGTTGATTGAAGTCCGGGACTTGGTCAAGGTCTTCCCGCTGGGGGAGTCTGCGTTTGGGGGTGCAGCCAAGGGCGAGCTACGGGCAGTGGATGGCGTCTCGCTGGAGATCGCGGCCGGCGAAACGCTGGGACTGGTGGGAGAGTCGGGATCGGGTAAGAGCACGCTGGGGCGGCTGATCCTGCGGCTGATCGAGCCGACCTCGGGCAGCGTCCGGTTCGATGGACGGGACGTGCTGACGGCAAGCGGCGCCGAATTGCGTCGCCTGCGCCGCGACATGCAGGTAGTCTTTCAGGACCCGTTCGGCTCGCTCGACCCACGCATGACGGTGGCCGAGGTCGTCAGCGAGCCCTTAGTGATCCACAGCAGCATCGGCCGCGGCACCCGACGGCAGGCGGCCGCCGAATTGCTGCGTGCGGTCGGGCTGGACGAATCGGCGCTCAGCCGCTATCCCCACGAGTTCAGCGGCGGCCAGCGGCAGCGCATCGGGATCGCGCGTGCGTTGGCGCTGAAGCCGCGCTTCATCGTGGCCGACGAGCCGGTGTCGGCGCTGGACGTCAGCGTGGGCGCGCAGATCATTAATCTGCTGGCGCGGCTGCAGCGCGAATTCCAGCTCACCTATCTGTTCATCTCGCACTCCATGCCGGTGGTGCGTTACCTGGCAACGCGCATCGCGGTGATGTATCGCGGCAAGATTCTGGAGGCCGGCCCCACCGAGCAGCTGACCGCCAGCCCCTCGCATCCCTACACGCGAGCGCTGCTGGAGGCCACGCCGGAAGTGGCTAGCGGTGCATAAGCCTGCGGCTGGTGCCTATCGGCCGCGTTTGCTGTGAAATCCGGCGCAGCCCGTTGCGAGGGACGCTCACGTTGGGCGCGATGTTCTCCTAGCAGCAGCACAGGCGAGGTTTAAAGCCTTGCCGTTTAACCCTTAAATGGCACCAAACAAAGGGAATCCGTGAGATGGCTCGCGGCCCTGGTGCTGTAATAGGATGTTTTGGTAATGCCTGCCAGAGGCGTATTGTTTCGCCGCCAGGTGAAGGCGATGCACCGCCGGTTGCGGGAATGGGCGATGATCGCCAAGGGTTTGGTGTCGCCCCGCCATCCTGTGCTGGCGCACATCATCCCAATTCGCCGCTGCAATCTCTCCTGCACGTACTGCAACGAATATGACGACGTGTCGCAGCCGGTGCCCCTGGACGTCATGTACCGGCGCATCGACAAGCTGGCGCGCATGGGCACGACCATCATCACAGTCAGCGGCGGCGAGCCACTGCTGCACCCGGAACTGGACCAGATCCTCAGCCGCATCCGCGGGCACGGCGCCCTCTGCGGGCTGATCACCAATGGCTATCTGCTCACCGCTGAGCGCATCAAGCGGCTGAACCGTGCGGGCCTGGAGCACTTGCAGATCTCCATCGACAACGTCAACCCCGATGACGTCTCCAAGAAAAGCCTGAAAGTGCTGGACAAGAAGTTGCAGCTCCTGGCCGAATATGCCGAGTTCCACGTGAACATCAACTCGGTAGTCGGCGGGGGCATCCGCAATCCTCAGGACGCCATCGTGATCGGCAGGCGCGCGCTGGCGCTGGGCCTGACCTCGACGGTGGGCATCATCCACAGCGGCGACGGCCAGTTACGGCCACTGACCCCAGAGGAGCGCGCCGTTTACAGGCAGATGAAGGCCATGGAGAAGGGCAGCTACGCCCGCATCAACTTCTTCCAGGACAACATTGCCGACGGCCGCCCCAATAACTGGCGCTGCCGCGCGGGAGCGCGCTACCTCTATATCTGCGAAGATGGCCTGGTGCACTACTGCTCGCAGCAGCGCGGCTATCCCGCCAAGCCGCTCGAGCGATACACCGTCGAGGACATGCGCCGCGAATACCTGACCGAGAAGTCCTGCGCCCTGCACTGCACCGTATCGTGCGTGCACCAGGTTTCCTACCTTGATTTCTGGCGGGCCCCGCAGCAGCAGCATCCTAGTCCCCCTGCGGGAGCGCAGCCCGATGCCGGGCTGGTTCAGATCCAGTTGGACTAAGCAGGATTACCCGGACTAGCTGGCGACTGACGCCTGCAGGCCACTCACAGCTCTGCGCAACGCGGCGCGCGCCAGCAGGCGGGTTGAGTCCAGCGTGGGCAAGGGTGAGTTGGAATCGTTGACCAACAGCGGGATTTCGGTACAGGAAAGCGCCACGGCGTCGCAGCCCTGAGCTTTCAAATCCGTGATCAGCTGCTGGAAATACTTGAGCGACTGGGGGAGCAGTTTCCCATAAACCAACTCCTCGAAGATGATGCGATTGATGCCCGCGCGCGCATCGGGCGGCGGCAGCTTCAGCTCGACGCCGGCGGCTGAGAACTTCTCCGCATAGACCGGGCCTTCGACCAGCCATCTGGTGCCGGTCAGCCCGACGCGCCGAAAGCCGCGGCGCTTGGCTTCGCTAGCCACTTCCTCGGCAATGTGCAGCCAGGGCAGCGGCGATCGCGGCAACAGGTAGGGGAAAGCCTGGTGCAGCGTGTTATCCGGACAGATGAGAAAGTCGGCGCCGATTCTGGCCAGCTTGTGGGCGGAGTCGAGCATCAGGTCGGCGACCTGCTGCCAGCTCCCGTGTTCGAGCAAAGCCAGGTGCTCACTCATGGGCAGGTTGTGAAGCGAGATCTCAGGATGGTTCCACTCGCCCAGCAGTTGCGCGCCTTCGATGCCAATGGTCTGGTAGCAAAGCGCAGCCCCGGGAATGCTGCAGGCGACAATGCCGATGTGGAGGGTTTTTTGATGCTCGGCCATACCCCAGAAGATGAGGCGTCTATGCCAGCGGGTTCACGAAACGTAGTCCGGGGAAGCGCGCGAAGCCGCGGTCCGTGGTGCACAGCGTCGCCCCGTGCTCGATTGCCATTGCGGCCAGATGGGCGTCCGAGACCAGATCGCCACGCGCTTGACTCTTTTCCATTAAACTGCTGAGCAGTTCCCAGTGGCGTGGTCCCGGATTGATAGCTACCACCGAAGACGCGCCGAAGTAGTCACTCAAGATTGCGACCCCCTCGGCAATCGAATACGGATCCGGAAAGGCTCTGGGGTTAGTGCTGATGCGCAAAAATGCGAGAGCCGAGAGCCAGGGTAGTCCTATCGGTTCCGGCTCCGCGATCACTGTCTCCAGCCACTTGCTGGCAGCTCCAAACTGGGCTGATCCAGTGTTATGTGCGTGTAGCAGCAAGTTGGCATCCAGCAAGATCACCGGTGCAGTGGGCCCTCGACCTGCTCCAGTAGCTGGCTGATCGAGTCATACTCCAGTCCAGGGCGCAACCCAAGGTTGCGGGCGCGCACTCTGAACGGTTTTCTGCGCTGCTGCTGACCGCCCAGCATTAGGCCGCGCCGCAGAGTCTCATTTACCACCTGCTTGAACGAAGCCCCAGTGCGGCGCATCTCGGCCTTGAGTTTGGCCAGGACGTCTTCTTCGAGGGTCAGGGTGGTTCGCACATCATGATGCTAATACATAAGCATCATGATGTCAACCTGAATCGAGCTTGTGCAAGAACCTCAACTTTTCTTCTGGGGCGAGGAACGAAGCCTCGAAGGCATTGCGCGCCATCTCCCGCAGGTGCTCATCGGTGAATCCGAAGACCCGCTGGGCGAGCTGGTACTCGCGCCCCAGCGAGGTGCGGAACATGGCCGGGTCGTCGGTGTTAAGCGTGACCATCAGCCCCTGGTCAAAGTACGACCGAACTGGGTGTTCCTCCAGCTTGCGGCAGCAGCCGGTGTGGAGGTTGCTGGACAGACAAATCTCGAGCGGCACCTGGCGTTCGGCAAGCTCGGCCACCAATTCGCGGTCGAGTCCTGCTGTCAGCCCGTGGCCGATGCGCTCGGCCTTCAGGTTAAGCGCTCCCCAGATTGATTCCGGGCCGCAAGTTTCGCCAGCGTGAACGGTGAGGTGCAGGCCTGCATTGGCGGCGTACTCATAGACGGCGCGGAAGAGCTCGGGCGGGCCACGGCGCTCGTCGCCGCCGATCCCGAAGCCGACCACGTGGCGATCGCGGAGCTCGGCTGCTTTCTCGGCCACCTGCCGGGCGGCCTCGGGCCCGAACTGGCGGACGGCATCGAAGATCCAAAGCAGGGAGACGCCGAAGTCCTGCTCCCCGCGAGCGCGGCCACGCTCCAGGCCATCGAAAATGACATCGAAGTCGAGCTCACGCCACAGTGTAACGCCCACGGAAACATAGACCTCAGCATGCAGCACGTTCTCCGCCCGCAGCCGCTCCACCAGATGGTAGGTGATGAGTTCGTAGTCCTCTGGCGTGCGCAACAGCTCGGTGACTGTCTTGAAGGCCTGCAGGAAGCCCGTGAAATCC
>DASYTX010000061.1:0-3379 GCA_036001865.1 Terriglobales bacterium | reverse complement strand
GCGGTGGAGCGTGCGCGTATGTGAGCGGTGAGCCTCATCCACCAGCACGAGAATGTCCTCCGACTCGTTGAGCAGAGGAAACTCCTCGAAATGAATGCTCTCCTCCAAGGTGATCTCTTTCTCGACTACCGGCTGGTCCTTGCCCGGCTTTTTTTCCTTGCGGATTATGGTCATCGCCACGGTGTCGGCAGCGTCGCGCTTCGCCACGTCCTGGTACTTTTGCAGCATCGCGAACACGATGTCTGGCGTCGTCTCACGCAGGATGCGCTGAGTGCGGGCGGTTGGCGATTCGCGCAGCGTGGCGTCGTAATCGTTGGGCCGCAAACTCTCGCCGGAGAGCCGCGCCGTCTCGCGGAGCTGCCTTTCGAGATCGGTACGGTCGGTGACCAGCACCACCTTGAAGCGGTTGAGCCGTGGCATCATGCGCATCTTACGCACGAGGAAAACCATGCTGAGGCTCTTGCCGGAGCCCTGCGTGTGCCAGATGATGCCGCCGCGCTCGTCGCGATCGGCACCCTGGGCGCGCGTGCGACCGTCCTGCAAGCGGGCAACGGCCTTGTAGATGGCGCGAAATTGCTGATAGCGCGCGACCACCTTGCGCGTCTTGCCGTCGACCTGCTGAAAAACGGTGAAGTTGCGCACCAAGTCGAGCAGGTGCGCAGGTCGCAACATGCCCGCTGCAAGCACCTGCTGGCTCTGCAGGGTAGCGTGTGCGCTGCGCATCGCAATGGGCCGCTGCTCAGGCTTGCGGAAGAAGAGCGGCGTACCGGCGCGCTCGGATTGTTCCGGTCCCAGCGCCGCCACTTCCTGCTCCGCCTCAACCTGTTCGCGTGAGGTGGACAGCATTCCCAACTCCTCCGCCACCATGTTCATGGGTACTGGACTGGTGTCCGCCCATTCCAGGTACGCCTCCGGTGGCGCGCCGATGGTTGCCGCGCGCGCCTCAAAAAAATTGCTGGCGACGAGAAGCTGATTCGTGTGGAAGAGCCGCTCGACGCCTTCGTTCTCGTTGTAGAGCGTGGGGAACAGCTCTTTGCGCTGGTTCGAGTAACGTAGGAGCTGGTTGATGGCCTCCTGCAGCGGGTTCTGGATACCGGGGCTCTTGAACTCGACGACGACCAGCGGAATGCCATTCACTAACAGCACCGCGTCGGGGATGACATGCCCGCGCCCGCTGGTCAGCTCGACCTTGAACTGGTTGATGACCAGGAAGTCATTGTTGGCGGGGTTCTCGAAGTCGATGAACTTGACCGGCTGCGGGCGGCCGTAGTCCCACTCAGGCAGACCATCGACGACCGTGCCCTTGAGCAACAGTTCCGTCGCCGCTTGGTTCACCTCCATCAACCTGTGCCCGGCCGCCTGCTCCAGATCGCGAATAGCGCGGGCGCTGCGCACGTCATCCAGCCAAGGCTGCCCGTCGCGCAGATTAAGCTTTCGGAGCGCCGCAGTGAGCCGGCCCTTGAGCAGAACCTCTCGGAAGGTCTCACGCTCAGTGAGTTCGGGGACGTCAGTGTCGCCTTCGAGCCACTGCCAGCCCATCAGCTTGAGCTGTTCGCAGAAGGGTTTCTCGACGAGGACATGTTCCCATTGGATTTTCATTCCGTGGCGCAGCTCACTCTCCGGCGGGCTTCGCCAACCCTTCCAGCCGCCACACCCGTACGATCTTTCCTCGGGCGCGCAAGATGGGCGCGGCCATGATCTGAAGCTGCACCACCGCCCGCACCTTCTCCGGGAACGGCAACGCGGCGAGCCTTCGGCGACGCGCCTCCTTTGCAGCCAGAAGTCGCTCAATTTCGGGATTCAAGGTTTCCATTGCTTCCATTGGGTTTTGAGACCGTGGCGGGCCAACACGGCGCTCAGGTAATCGTGGTCCAGCGGCGCCTGTTCCAGCAGCAGGCGCACCCGCTGCCGGTCCTTGTCGCGTCCGGTCTGCAGCGCGATGGCCAGCAGGTGCTCGGGACGGAGCACCCGCGTGGGCGTCTGCTCGTAAAGCGTCTCCCGCGCCTCAGACAGTGCCTCCTCTACCAGCGCGTTATAGGCTGGCAAGAACTGCACCGGCACGCCCTCGATGTTCACGCACTCGTCCTCCTCCGCGAAGCCCCGCGCCCGCAACGCCTCGTAGAGCGGCGCCAGCGTCAACAGGCCGCCCGCCGCGCCCGGCAGCAGGACGAAAATGTCGAGGTCGAACGTCAGCAGCGGCTCCACGTAAAACGTGGCCCCCATGGCACCGCCGATGGCATAGCGCCCCAACACACCGTCATGTTCCAACGCGTTCAGAATTTGCAGCGTCTTTTCCATGAACCAGAGCGAGTGTATCAACGCCGGCTAGTTATCCGCAACGCCGCCCATCCTCCAGTTCCGGCACGCGGATGCGGCCGGTGAGTAGGCCGGTCAGCTCGGGCACCTCGGTATCACCCTCGATCCACTGCGATCCCATCGCTTTGAGCTGTTCGCAGCAGGGCTTCTCGACGAGGTCATATTCCCACTGGATTTTCATGCGGCTTCACACATTCGGGGGAGCGAGAACTGGAATCACCTGTCGGCCGTGCCGACGATAGATGCGAAAATCCGAGTCGAGAGTCAAGACTGCACAGTCGCCGTACAGTTCTGACAGCCGAACCAGACAGGCATCGGCAAGTGACATCGGTACATTCCGGTAGCGGCGCAGCAGTTTAGTCACTGCTTGGACTTCCTCCTCGAGCCGGAACGGCAACGTAATCAACCCACGCTTGATGAGGCTGAGCAGTGCCTCTGGCTCTACGCGTGCACGCCGGAGCAGATACGCTGCCTCCGCCATCACTGCCTCACAGGTCACGAGTTCAGGCTCTAGTCGCTTGGCTTGCTCGCGTATCCATTGATGATGTTTTTCGTCACGGTCGAAAAAAGCGACCAAGGGGCCGGTGTCTACAATGACGGTCCCGGTCATTTGCCGAAGCCTTCCAGGTGCTCTGGGTTAGTAGCCAGGTCTGGCACGCCACTGTGACCCGCGCCGCACAGGTCTTGCGCAAGTTCGTAGAACGACGGTCGCTTGCCGCGCTGTGCCCCATTCAAACCTTGCTCCAGATAGTCTCGGATAATAGCAGACTTGCTTTTTTGACGGCTGCGAGCTTCGGCTTCTAGCCTTGCTACGAGCGCCTCGGGAAGCTTGAGAGAGATAGTAGTCATAGTAGCAACCTATTGCCGTTGAGAATGCTTTCGTCCGCGTTGAAAGTCCTCCACTATGGCCTCTTCAAGGTAACGCTTATTGGTGGAGGCATCGGGTGGGCCAACCTGTGATCCGATGAGATCCCCCATCAGGTCGGCGCAGGTGATCTGCCGCTTCGAGTCGGGACGTTTCAGCAGCACCTCCTCCACGCAGGCGCGGATAACGGCCGACTTA
>DASYTX010000060.1:0-7508 GCA_036001865.1 Terriglobales bacterium | reverse complement strand
CGAGACCTTAGAGCAGGGGCGGGATCGGGTGCGCAGCGGCATCAGTGGCATCCGGCGCGGCGTCGAGCAGGCCGTGAGCGAGGTGCGCCCCACGGGCACCGAGGGCGCAGGCCTCTGACTACAATCCACGTAAGGAGAACCCAAGGGCAGCCGAGCGGCTGCCCTTTGTCCTCACGCCCGCCCGTCCGTTCCTTGACACCTTTGCACACCGGCTTTTATTCTTGATTCTTGGCCTGATTGCACCTGAGTTCTCGTCTGCTCGCCCCGCCCGGACGAGCTTCAGGCCCAGAGAGTACGATGTTTATCAGTCTCCGCGAACTGGAACTCCACGAGGTGGAATTCTCCCAGGAGTTCAGGCCCCAAGTCATTGATTTTGGGCCTGATATCCGCCAGCAGACGCCGCTCAAGGCTAGCGGCCGGGCGGAGTTGATTGAGGAGCGGCGCGGCCGGAAGAGCGCCATCGAAGACATCCGCGTGGTCGGCGATTTTTCCACGCGGATCGAAGTCCGCTGCGCCCGCTGCCTGGAGCCGGTGGCGCGCGACTTGGCCAACGAGTTCGATCTGCTTTACCGGCCGCTGGGGGCTGATGCGGGGCCGGACGAGCGCTCCGTGCAGCGGGCCGACACCGAGATCAGCTACTACCAGGGCGAGGGCTTGCAGCTCGAAGACGTGCTGCGCGAACAGGTACTGCTGGCCGTCCCCCTCAAGCTGGTCTGCAGGGAGCAGTGCCGGGGAATTTGTCCGCGCTGCGGGCAGAACTTGAACGCAGGGCAATGTTCTTGCTCCGAACCAGTCAGCGATAATCGCTGGGCGGCATTGAAAGATCTGCGCGAGAAGCTCAAGAGCTGAAGATTTGGGCACAGCCCAGCCGGCTGTGCTAGAGAGAGAGTTTCTATGGCAAACCCCAAACGACGACATTCCAAGGCGCGCACCAGCAAGCGTCGCGCCCACGACGCTTTGACGGCCAACTCGCTTTCCGAGTGCCCCAACTGCCACGAGCGGAAATTGCCGCATCGTGCCTGCCCCAAGTGCGGTTACTATAAGGGCCGCGAAGTGCTCGAGATCGAGACCGAGAAGTAAGCTGCGATTCGAGCTGCGGGCCAGGCGACCAGGTCTGGCCGCGTTTCCATCCCACGCCGATGCCGACTGTCATTGCCCTCGACGCCATGGGGTCGGACCGGGCGCCGAAGCCCGAGATCGAGGGCGCTATCCAGGCCACTCGCCATCATCATCGCCTCGAGGTCCTGCTGGTGGGGCGCGAGGCTGCTATCCGGGATGAACTCCGCTATCACCCCTCAGCAGCAGGCCTGCCCATCAGCGTCGTCAACGCTACCGAAACCATCGGCATGCGGGAGAAGGCGGCGCAGGCAGTGCGCTCCAAGCGCGATTCCTCCTTGCGTGTCGGCCTGCGGCTGGTGCGCGAGGGCCGCGCTCACGGCTTCGTCAGCGCCGGCAACACTGGCGCCATCATGGCCACTGCCAAGATTGTGCTGGGGATGCTGCCCGGCGTGGACCGTCCCGGGTTGGCCGCCGTCTTCCCCACCGCCAAAGGCACGGCAGCCATCATGATCGACGTTGGCGCCAATGTTGATTCCAAGCCCCACAACCTGGAACAGTTCGCCATCATGGGCGAGATCTACTCGCGGGTCATCTTCAACAATCAGCATCCGCGCGTCGGCCTGCTTTCCATTGGCGAAGAAGAATCCAAGGGCAACGAACTCACTTACCAGGCTTACGTACTGCTGAAGCAGCTCCCCATCAATTTTGTCGGCAACGTGGAAGGCCGCGATCTGTTCAACGGCAAGGTGGACGTGATTATCTGCGACGGCTTTGTGGGTAACGTGGCATTGAAGATCGCGGAAGGAGTGGCTGAGCTTGTGCGTGCGAGACTGAAGGAGTCGCTCAAGTCCACCATCAGCTCGCAAGTCGGTTTCCTGCTGTCGCGGCGGGCGTTTGCCGATTTCAAGCGCCGGCTCGACTATTCCGAATACGGTGGCGCGCCGCTGCTGGGTATCCGCGGGGTCTGCATCATCACCCATGGATCGGCCAACGCCAATGCGGTGAAGAACGCGCTGCGCGTGGCCTCCGAGTTCGTGCGTGGCGGCATCAACCAAAAAATCGAGCAGGAGCTGGCCGAGGTGCACACTCCCGCAACTGTGAGCAAATGACCAGCTCAATCGCCTTCCTCTTCCCCGGACAAGGTTCTCAAGCTGTCGGCATGGGTGCGGAGCTGGCGGCGATGTATCCCGTGGCGCAGCGGACCTTCGTAGAAGCTGACGAAGCCTTGGACTACAAGTTGTCGGTGCTGTGCTTCGAAGGTCCCGAGGAAAAGTTAAAGCTTACCGAAATCACGCAACCGGCCATCCTCACCGCGTCAGTGGCGGCATTCCGCGTGCTTCGCGAAAAGGGCCACACGCCTCAGTTCGTAGCCGGGCACAGCCTGGGCGAGTACACGGCGCACGTGGCCGCAGGGACGCTGAGCTTCTCCGACGCCGTGCGCATCGTGCGCAACCGCGGAAAATACATGCAGGAGGCAGTACCGGTGGGAGTGGGCGCCATGGCTGCCGTCCTCGGAATGCCGCTGGCAGAGGTGGCGAAGATCTGCGATGAGGCGGCGCAGGGAGAAGTCTGCTCGCCTGCCAACATCAATTCGCCGGAGCAGATCGTCATCTCGGGACACAAAGCTGCAGTGGAGCGCGCCGCGGAGCTGGCGAAGCAGCGCGGCGCCAAACGCGCCGTCATGCTTCCGGTCAGCGCCCCCTTCCATTGCGCCCTGATGCGGCCGGCACAAGAGCGGCTTGCCGCCGACCTCATGGGGCTCGAGTTCCACGACCCCGCCATGCCGGTGATCACCAACGTCGACGCCGACTTCGTGCGCACCGCTGACGCCGCCCGCGACACCTTGGTCCGGCAGGTCACCAGCGCGGTGCAATGGGAGAAATCCATGCGCTCACTGCTGACTCGCCGCGTGGACACTTTCGTTGAAGTCGGCCCAGGCAAGGTGCTCTGTGGCCTGATGCGCCAGATCGACCGCGCTAAAGGTTGCTTGAACGTCGAGGACGAAGCCTCGCTACAGAAAACCGTCAGCCATGTTTCGCAAGCAAAGACCGGCGCGTTCTAGTTTTTGGCAGCCATTGACGGCGTGCTCTGCACTAGGTTCTATTAGCCCCTTCGCAGGAGCCTATGCTGAAAGGCGCAGCACAGCCATCGCCAACCGAGTTCCTGCCGGCGATGGCCAACCCGGCCCGCGTCCTCAGACCAGGAGGGACAAAAATGTTCAAAGAGTTTAAGGAATTTGCCCTGCGCGGAAACGTGCTCGACATGGCGGTGGGGATCGTGATTGGCGTGGCGTTTGGCAGGATCGTGACCTCGTTCGTCGAGGACATCCTCATGCCGCCGATCGGACTGCTGGTGGGCAATGTGGATTTTTCCAACCTGTTTCTCAGCCTCACCGGGCAGCACTTCGACAGCCTGGCGGCAGCGAAGGCGGCGGCCGCGCCCACCCTCAACTACGGCATGTTTCTCAACCACGTGTTCAACTTCCTGATTGTTGTCTTCGCGATCTTCCTGCTGGTGCGCCAGGTGAACCGGCTCAAGAGGCAGCAGGAAGCGCCGGCCACAACGCGCGCGTGTCCGTATTGCCTGACTCAGATCCCGCTGAAGGCAACGCGCTGCGCCGGGTGCACCTCGGAAGTGAACCCCGCGGTAGCAACCGCCTAAGCGGTGCACTGCTGCCCTGCGCCGAACGCGGGTCGACGCGCTGAGTCTGATTGGGTCAGTACGGGGAGAAGGTCAGCGTCTTGTCTTTCTTCTCCACCCAGATCCGTGCCTTCTCGGCGCGGTTGTTGACCGTCACCTGAACGATGACGCCGCTGCCACCTCCACGGGGACTCCCAGACCCATCGATCTTGTAGCTGCGCACCACGCCCCACTCTCCTCCCGGACCCCAGTCACGGTAGAACTCGCCGAAAGGATACTGGCCGTACTTCTGCGGGTGTTGCTTCCAGGCGGGATCGTTCATCCAGATGCCGTAAGCGGTTTCATAGTCCTGCCGCTGCAGCGCGGCGAAGAACTTGTCCACCACGCGCTCCTCTGCCCAGTTGCGATAGATGTAAGCCAGCGCCGCCAGGACGAGGACGGAGGTGATGACGACGGTGATGACATGTTTCTTGCGGCGCGCGCGCCGGGGATCGTAGGGCGGGGCATCAAAAAGAGACGTGGACATCGGTTCTTTTGCGCTTGAGGCGGGCAGTGCCCTGAAAGTAGCAGACAAGATATAGCAGAGAAAACAATTTCTAGGCTGGTTCTTGGCCAACGACCCACGACCAACGACCGACGACGCTTGTTATTCCCTGCTGAACTTCGTCTTCTTCTTCTCTCCGTGGCGCTCTAGGGCGAGGCGGATCAGCCGGTCGATGAGCTGGGGATAGGAAATGCCAGAGGCCGCCCACAGCTTGGGATACATGCTGATAGAGGTAAAGCCAGGGATGGTATTGATCTCGTTGACGTAGATCTTTTGCGTCCTCGGGTCCATGAGAAAGTCAACCCGCGCCATGCCCGCGCAATCGACGGCCTGGAAGGCGCGGACAGCCATTTCCTGGACCTGCTTCTGCTGTTTCTTGCTGATCTTCGCGGGGATCAGCAGCTCGGAACCTTCCGCCAGGTACTTGGCCTCATAGTCGTAAAACTCTTTGCACGGGACGACCTCGCCGGCGACGGAAGCCTCTGGCCTGTCGTTGCCCAGCACCGAGCACTCAATCTCGCGCGCCTTGCCCTTTTTGCCGCCGACGCCCTCTTCGACGATGATCTTGCGGTCGTATCGGGAGGCTTCTTCCATCGCGCTCGCCAACTCGCTGCGCTCGCGGGCCTTGCTGACTCCGACCGAGGAGCCCAGGTTGACGGGCTTCACGAACAGCGGGTATTTGAGATTTTTCTCGATCAGCTTGCGCACGCCCTTGTGGTCTTCTTCCCAATCGCTGCGCAGGACGGTGACGTGCTTGGGGATGGCCAGGCCGGAGTCGCGGAACAGGCGCTTCATCACGTCCTTGTCCATGCCCGCGGACGAGCCCAGCACGCCTGCGCCGACATAGGGGATATCGGCCAGCTCCAGCAGCCCCTGGATAGTGCCGTCTTCGCCAAAGGTGCCATGCAGCACCGGGAAAATGACGTCCACATTGACGGCGCTGTGCGCTGCCACTGGGTAATGATTCTGGAAGGGCACCAGCGAGTGGCTGGAGTCGCGGCCCGGGACCGGCGGCACGATCACGGCTTCTCCCTTGGCCAGCACCGCTGCCGATGGCGTAGCGTCAGGGTCGCCGGCGCGCAGAGGTGTAGCCCGGCCGCCCCCGGCCGGGGCGTCTTCTTGGCCGTGAAGCAGGCGCTCGGCGTGATCAGCGGTCAGCCAGCGTCCCTGCTTGGTGATGCCGATGGGCACCACTTCATATTTATTCTTATCAATGGCCTTAAAGATGGACGCGGCCGAGAGCAGCGAGACTTCGTGCTCCCCGCTGCGCCCGCCGAAAAGGATGCCGACACGAAGCTTCTTCATGTCTCGGACAATACCCGCAGCGCGCGGCGAGTTCAAGGTTACGGGTCGGGTACGACAGTTGGACGGTGTGGGGTAGGTGACCCTGGGTCGGGCACGGGCCTCTTTTTCAGGCACGCACGAGCTCGCCTCCTGTGGCCCGCTCGCTCCCGAGCGGGACTGCCCGGTCGAGGGCGACCGGGCTACAACTCCGAGAGTCCTGTTCGCAAGTCGTCTTGCAGCAGTCACATGAAGACAGCAGGGAGTGTCGCAAGAGGTCGGACAACACGGGTCTTGAGGTCCAACTCTGCGACCTGATATTCGAATGACAGCCGACCGTCACGAGACAGCGCGGCCACCACATGCAAGATGTCGCCGCTCTCACCGAAACTTAGCAGGCTAGAAATCCAGGCATCAGATACTCCCCCTGGGAATCGAACCAACTGGTTGTCTATGACGTCTAGCTCATTGCGGGCTTTCAAATCGAAGACCGTCACAGATTTCCAACTTGCACCATGGCGCTCGATTCCCTGGCCGTCTAATTCGAGAGTGTGGACGTTGCTTTGATACGCGAGGAGTGGACGAGAAATCGCGACCACGGGGAATTCTTGTGAGACCAGGTCGGTGGGCGTTCCGATGGCAGTGTATCGAGGCGCGCCAATGTCGCGGAAGTAAAGCCTTTCGGGACGCCAACTGTTTGACCAAGATTGCGTCTGCACGACCAGCACATTTGCCGCAGGGCAATACAGAAGCTGCTTAAAACCGTAGCCAGGCGGGATGCCAACATCCTCAAATGAGTTATGCAGCATGGCTATTCAGTCTAACCCGAATGGGATCTCGGGGACCTGATGCTCTGCTTCTCCACCTGGACTGCAGATCCCTCGCTGCGCTCGGGATGACAATATTAGGAGGCAGGTAACCAGCCCGGTCGAGGGCGACCGGTCTACACCGGAGGGGGCTTGCACCACATTAGATGATTTTCTTGCCGAAAATGGACAACGTCAGCTCTACGGCCAAGTCCGCGGTACGGTTGTGCTCGTCGATCACAGGATTAACTTCGACCACCTCGAAGCCGAGCATGCGGCTGTGGTCGGCAATGATTTCCATGGCGAGGTGGGCTTCGCGGTAGGTAGCGCCGCCGCGCACCGGGGTGCCCACGCCGGGAGCGTCCTCGGGATCAATCCAGTCCATATCGAGCGAAACGTGATAGCCGACCGTGCCGCGCCCGGCAGCGCGCAGGGCTTCCTCCATGACGGCTCGCATGCCGCGCTCGTCGATGTCGCGCATGGTATAGACATCGACGCCGGCCTTGCGAATGTTCTCCTTTTCTATGTCGTCCACGTCGCGCACGCCCACCAGGATGCAATTGTCGGGTGCGACCTTAGGCGAGAAACCTAGAATGTTGGCGAGATCGGGCGGCCCCAGTCCCATGATGGCTGCCAGCGGCATCCCGTGGACGTTGCCCGTGGGCGAGGTCTCGGGGGTATTGATGTCGGCGTGGGCGTCAATCCACAGCAGCCCGATCTTTTGGTCCTGGCGGCGATAGAACTCGGCGATGCCGGCCACCGTGCCTGCCGCAACGGAATGGTCGCCGCCCAGGACGATCGGCGTCTTACCCGCTTCCAGCGTCTTCAGCACAAGTTCGGCGTGCTTGGTGCAGGTGGCGGTGATCTCTCTCAGATATTTCGCGCGGGGGTCGCCTTCCTTCTTCTGCTCGGCGATGGCCACGGCCACGTTGCCGGCATCCTCGACCACGTGTCCTAGCGCTTCCAGGCGCGCTTCCAGCCCGGCGACGCGCACGGCCGACGGTCCCATGTCCACACCGCGACGTTGCTGGCCCAGGTCCAGAGGCACACCGATGACGCGGATCTTCTTAGAGACGATGCTGGGAATGGTCACCATTCGCGTTATTTAACCGTCGAGTACGGTTGAAAAATTGGCGATTGCGGCATTGAATCATTGATCGATTGGAAAACCAATCATG
>DASYTX010000059.1:0-5330 GCA_036001865.1 Terriglobales bacterium | reverse complement strand
GCTGGAGGAGAGCGTCAGGGCGCTGCAAGATGCCGCTCGTCTCTCGCGCCAGCGCTACGACATTGGGCTGGCGAACTATCTCGAGGTTCTGATCGCCGACCAGCAACTCTTCGATCAAGAGTTGTTGCTGGCGCGCACGCGGGGCGATCAGCTCAATGCAGTGGTCCAACTCTACCGCGCTTTGGGCGGCGGCTGGCAGTAGAACGTCGGAATAATGGAAATAATGGAATAGTGGAAGGATGATTCCATTTCCAGCCTCCGATATTGGCCCAAAGTCCAATATCGCTGCTTATGGCCCTCTGATCAGCCGTCCCGGCGGGCGCATCGGCCGGTGCCATTGTCGCACTATCGCACTTCATTTCAGCATAAAACCGTGCTTGGAACCATGATTTTCAGACGGTTGTGGAAAATTCCTCTCGATCTTTCACGTGTTGACGCACCTCGGCGAGGTCAGCGCGAATTGAGGAGCCCATCATGATTCAAGTTTTCCTCACCCGTAGATTTTACGGAACAATCCTGGTATTCGCGGCAGCGCTCCTCGCTGGTTGCACACCCTTATACTTGTCGGATACACACACCACGTCTACGCCGAGGTCACAGTTTTTCGATGTCGCCGAACTGGCGCGCGAGCCGGTGGCGACACTTGGCCTCCTCACCCCGGCCGGTCTCCAGGGCTTCAACCCGCCTCTCTCTCACGCTCTCATGGCGGCGCTCTCGGAAGCGTCCCCGCCCATCCGGGGCATTGCAGCCCATGATGCAGTGAACATGCTCAATGAACAGGGGCTCGCCGCGGAGTACGGTACGCTGATCGCGGGCTTCGGTCGCGGCGGCATCCTGGAGCGCAAGCCGCTACAGCGGATCGGATCGGCACTTTCCTCCCGCTATGTGCTGCTACCAGGGCTCGCGGAGTTCAATCAGGTCATAATCGACCGGCTTTCGATTTACGGCTGGAACTTTATCCAGAGTCGGGTCACTAGCCTGAGGCTGTGGCTGCAGCTCTGGGACACGCAGACGGGAAAGATTCTTTGGGAGTCGGCTGGGGAAGTCACTGTGGCGACCAAGCTCCTGAGGTCGGAGCAGACCGTTCCCCTTGACGAGATCGCGCAGAAGCTGTGGCTGCGCATGATCCAGGAGAACTTGCTGGAAGGGAAAACCGCATCGCGATTTCTCTTCAGCAATTGAAAGAAAGGAGACTAGATGAATATGCACGCTATAGACTACCTCGTGCATTTCTCGAATATCCTGCTGCTCGTGTCATACTCGGTGCGGGACATTTTGTGGCTACGCTGGTTTGCCGTTGCCGCTGCGGTCACCAACATCCCGTACTTTCTCCTTCAGGGTACCGTGCTCTGGCCACCGGTTCTCTGGGCGCTGGTATTCACTGCCATCAATCTCTATCAGATTGCGCGCCTCTATCTCGAGCGACGTCCGGTAGTGCTCTCCCAGGACGAACAGAAGCTCTATGACCTCGCTTTTCGTTCGCTTCGTCCCCGCGAGTTCGTTTCACTGTCGCTTGTCGGCGAGTGGAAGAGCGCTGAGGCCGGCGAGCGGGTCATGACCGAGGGGGAGCCGGTGTCGTGCCTCTGCATCCCGATCACCGGGGGCGCAGACGTGCGCAGGCGGGGCGAGCGCATCGGGGCGCTGAGGCCGGGGAACATCATCGGCACCGCGCTGGCACTCACGGGCGAACCATCACCGGTGGAAGTGACCTTCACCGAGCCCGCACGGTACATGCGCTGGTCGCTTCCGAGCCTGCGCAGGTTCATGGATAACCGGCCGGACCTGCGCGTCACGCTGCAAGGTCTGGTGAACCGCGACCTGGCCGGAAAACTGGAACGAATGTTGTCGTGAAGGGAGATAACGGTGGTCGAGGAAGCGTGTAGAGAAATCGAGGTGATTAGATTCGAAGAGGAAAAAAGGAGCTCGAAGATAGAAACACAGCGTTGCGTGTCTAAGACCATGAAGTAAAGCATTGACCCCATTTATCGGACTCTCGAACTATGGTCCTCACAGCTATGTTCGTCGCGCTCGTCTTCCTTTACAGTCTGGTTTCCCGCCGGCTGGAGCGGACCGTCATCACGGCGCCGATGGTTTTCACCGCCGCGGGCTTTCTTGTTTTCTGGATGCCGGCGCTGCTTAGCGCGTTGGAGCTCAACCGCAAGGCTTTTCTCCTCATCGCCGAGATCGGGTTGGTGATGACCCTCTTTACCGAAGCCGCGCACATCAATCTTCAGGTGCTCAAGGGGAACCGAAGTCTGCTCGTCCGCCTCCTGAGCGCCGGGATGCTGCTGACTATTCTGCTCGGTGCGATTGCCGCCCTGGTCGTTATTGGCGGGCTCTCCCTGTGGGAGGCGGGTATCCTAGCTGCCATCCTCGCGCCGACAGATGCCGGCCTCGGACAGGTGATCGTGAGCAGCGCTCGGGTGCCGGTGCATATTCGTCAGGTCCTTAAGGCGGAGGCCGGCCTCAATGACGGGCTCTCGGTTCCGTTTCTAATGGTCTTCATCGCTCTGGCCCTTAAGACTACTGAGGGCACAGGCGCTGTTTTGACGAGATTCTTATGGGAGCAACTCGGCTACGGTACGCTCATCGGACTCGGGATCGGTCTGGTCGGGGGCTGGATGCTGGGAGTGGCTCAGCGCAGAAACTGGATGGCGGAAGGCCTGCAGCAACTCGGCCTCGTGACCCTGCCGCTACTCTGCGTGATGGCGTCCGTGGCCACGGAGGCGAGCATGTTCATAGCCGCTTTCGTTGCCGGGCTGGTTGTCCAGATCGGCTTTACGGAGGCCAGCGGGCGTAGCGCCGAATTGGCCAAAAATTGGGGTCAGTTGTTCAACTTCTTCATCTTCTTCCTCTTCGGCCTGCTCGTCACGCGGGTCTGGATGAGTTTCAACCCCGCGCTGGCTCTCTATGCGATTCTCAGCCTGACGGTGGTGCGCATGGTCCCGGTGGCGCTGGCGCTGGCGGGCACGGGACTGAGCCGGTCGACTGTGCTGTTCGTGGGCTGGTTCGGTCCCAGGGGGCTGGCGTCCATCGTGCTCGGACTGGTCTATCTGGAGCGGCAAGCGCACCTGCCGGGTGAGGCGACAATCCGGCTCGCCGTAATGGCAACCGTGATGCTCAGCATCTTTGCACACGGGTTCAGCGCATTGCCGGGGATTGATCTCTACGCCAGAAGAATCGCGTCTCTGAGCTACGGCGCGCCCGAGCATCACGCGTCGTCCGCAGGAAACTTGCCGTGAAAATCTATTGGCTTCTCGTCTTTATCCCGATCACCGTCGCGCTTGAGCACTTGGTGCCGCAGGCTCACACGTGGATTTTTTTTAGCGCTTGCATAGCCATAATCCCCATCGCCAGCCTCATCGTGTTGTCTACGGAGCAAATCTCCACACGTACGGGTGAAGCTGTGGGTGGCCTGCTGAACGCAACCTTCGGGAACGCGCCGGAGCTGATTATCACGCTCGTGGCGTTGAAGGCGGGCTATGCGGATATGGTGCGGGGATCGCTCATCGGCGCGATTCTGGCCAACCTGCTGCTCGCCTTGGGCATCGGCTTTCTGCTTGGAGGCTTTCGTTACCGCGACCAGAAATTCAATTCGATCGCTGCACGCGCGTACAGCACGATGATGCTGCTGGCGGTGACTAGTCTGATCGTGCCGAGCTCCTTCAGCAGGTTCTTTGCGCCGGAAGGCACGATTCGACAGGAGCAATTGCTGAACATCGGTATCGCCCTCGTGCTGCTGCTGGCCTATAGCTTGTACCTGGTATTTTCGCTCAAGACGCATCCACACGCCTTCGCCAGCCTGGAGCAGGAGGTGACTCATCACGAAGGTCTACAGTGGGGCCTGTGGCAAGCCATTGGAGGCCTCCTGGGGGCGGCCATACTGGCGGCGTGGATGAGCGAAATTCTTGTCGGAGCAGCGGAGGGCACCGGCAAGGCCTTGGGCATGTCACAGACCTTCGTCGGCATTGTGTTTCTGGCCATCGTCGGCGGCGCGGCGGAGAGCAGCTCCGTGATTGTGGCGGCGCGCAAGAACAAGGTGGATTTGTCAGTAGGCATCGCGCTCGGCAGTTGCATCCAGATCGCACTCTTTGTCGCACCGGTCCTGGTATTGGCGAGTTACTTCATCGCGCCACAGCCGTTCGAACTGTCATTTAACCGCGCGGAAGTCGGCTCGCTGTTCCTCGGGGTTTTGATCGGCACGCTGGTTTGCGGCGACGGACAGTCCAACTGGTTCAAGGGCGTGCAGCTCACCACGGTGTACTTAATCATGGCGTTGTTATTTTACTTCATGCCGGAGGCAGCGTCACGATGAGCGAAGCCATCAGAAATCAACCCGGCCACCTGTGCGGTCTCGTACGCACTTACTCGCGTCGACGCTACACAATCCTGTTCTACACGCTCCTCCTTACGATGGTGGCGACTCCGGTTCTCGCCGCCTTCGAGTTGAGCGGAAGTCTGGTTGAGTTTTTGCTTGCCGCGAATCTGCTTGCGGCGGTGATGCCTGTCGATGCGGGGAGAAGCCGCCGCGTTCTACTCGCCGTCATAACCGTCGTGTGGGTGGCGCGTCCTGCGACAGCCTGGCTTGACCATGCAGCGCTTTCGGCGATGACACTCGGAATTTGGACGTTGATCGGGCTGTTCGCAGCGGCTGCTGCTTTGCGCTTTGCCATGCACGCCATGCAGGTGGATTCCGAACATCTGTATGCGGCGCTTAGCGCCTACCTGCTCGCGGGAATTTTCTTCGGTCTTTTTTATTGGATTCTCGAACAAATCCGACCAGGCACCTTCGCCGCCGCCGGTGATTTGTCCCGCGCGAGCGCCATTTACTTCAGTTTCGTGACGCTTGCTACGCTCGGCTATGGCGACATCGTGCCGCGCACGGACGTAGCGCGCGGATTGGCGATCGTCGAGGGAGTTGGGGGTCAGCTTTTTCTGGCCGTGATGGTTGCGCGCTTGGTGAGCCTGTACGCGCAGGGAAACGAAAAACAAAGGGTTTGAGGTCTAAAAAACGAAGAAAGGACAGATAGCGACTCAAGGGCCTTCCTCACATTGGCTAGGATGCTTAGAAAGGAACGGATGAACCAGTGAACAACAAAGAGATGAAAAAACTGACCAAGCAGGCGCGCAAGCTTGCCAAGCCGTTCCGCGTGACCGACGATAGCTTTCGCCTGAAAGACATCGATCCCGGCGATACGCTCGACTTGACGTCCGAGGATAAACCGCGCGCCAAGGAAGCCCTTGCTATGGGCATCGAGGCGCTCGCCGAGCTTCAAGACATGCTCTATGCCCAGGACAGTTGGGCGGTGCTGCTGATCTTCCAAGCGATG
>DASYTX010000058.1:0-5953 GCA_036001865.1 Terriglobales bacterium | reverse complement strand
AGCCGGGAGTCGTTGGTCTTTAGCAAGCCGAACGACTAACGGCCAACGACAACCGACGCCTCTCTATTCCTACGGCTTGCGTTTCTTCGATTTCGCCGCTGGCCCTTTGGCCTTTTTCTCGGCGCCACCTTTGGCGGCGCGCGTCGCTTGACTCTTCGCGCCAGCAGTGCGCTTGGCGGCGCCGGCCTTGCGACCCGCCTGCGACTCCACCTGCACCACTCCCTTGCCTTGGCCTTGCTGCTTCTGCGCTCCGCGCGCTCCGAAGTCGGCAGCGGAGGGGAAATAATCGCCGCGCTCGAGTCCTGGTGCCCGTTCCCGCGGGGCTTTCCGCTTCGTCTCTTCGGGAGCGGTGAAGCGCTGCCCATCGGCGGCGATCTCAGTGATGCGCACGGCGGTAAACGGCTGGCGATGTCCGCGCAGGCGCTTGTACTGCTTCTTGCGCTTGAAGTGGAAGACCAGGATCTTGTCGGCGCGGCCTTCTTCGACCACCTCTCCCAGGACGCGGCCCTCGGCTGGACGGCTGATCTGGCCGTCATTGGCGACCGCCAGCACGTCAGTGAACTCGACGCGGCCCTTCTCCGACGGCGTCTTCTCGATCCTGATTATGTCTCCGGGCGCGACTTTGTACTGCTTGCCCCCGGCGCGGATCACCGCGTACATGGCAAAATCCTCCCTCGGCGCTTGCGCCCTGGCCTGACTGTAGGGATTGGTGCTACAGGCAAACTCGTTGATTCTAGCGTGTATAGCGCGGGCTGGTCAAACGCGCCAGCCGCAGACCGTCACGCCCTCCATGCTGTACAATCTGCCTCCGCTAGGAGGAGAGCTATGAAGCGTGTGCTCGTGGTGCTCAGCATCGTTTTTATGTCGCTGTCGCTTGTCGCCCAGACCACCAAGCCCAAAGACGCCAAGAAGGCCACCAGCAAGCAGGCGGCAGCGGGCGCGCCGGATAAGGCACTCATGCAAGAGATCTGGGCTGCCTGGAGCACTCTGGATCCGGCCAACGCCGCCAAGTTCTACGCCAAAGGCGCCGGTCATACCTTCTACGACCTGGCGCCCATGAAGTATGAAAGCTGGGCAGAGTACGAGCAGGGGGTCAAGTCGCTGCTGGCAGGATTCAAGTCGGCGCGCATGGAAGTCAACGACGACGCGCGCGTTCACCACGCTGGCAATCTCACCTGGGGTACCGCTACCTGGCACGGAGACTTCGAGAACAAGGACGGATCGAAGACCACTATGGATGGGCGCTGGACCGTGGTTTGGGAAAAGCGCAAGGGCGAGTGGCTGATCGTGCATGAGCACGCATCGGTGCCGATGCCCCCGGAACCCGAAGCCAAGTAGGTCGGCATCGGTGCCTGGCCGTCCTAGGTCTTCACAAAGAAGTAGGTTGTCATGGCCAATCCCACGGCGATGACGAACCAGCGCACCTTGCGTGGCTCCAGCTTCTGCGCGTAGTGGGCTCCGAACCAGCCGCCGATTAGGGCGCCTGTGATCATCACCAGACCTTCACGCCAGACAACCGCGCCGGCGGCGATGAACGTCACCACCGCTACGCCGTTGACGGCGCTGCCCAGCACGGTTTTGAGGGCGTTCATGGCATGGATGTCGCGCATGCCGAGCGCGGCCAGCATCCCGAGGAGCATGATTCCCATGCCGCCGCCGAAATAGCCTCCGTAGATCGCCACCACCAGTGCAAAAACTACGGCGATGGCTACTGTCTGCCGGGAGATCTGACCATCCCAGTCCGATGTGCCGGTGCGCCGGCCGGTGATCTTGCCGCCGAAGATGAACAGCAGCGTGGCCGCCAGCAGCAACCAGGGTACGAGCCGCATGAAGGTGCGCTGCGGCGTGTTCAGCAGCAGCACCGCGCCCATAAGCCCGCCCAAAAGGCTGGCGGCCAGCAGAGGAATGAAGACGTAGCGGGCGACGTTCAGCCGCCGGCGGTAAGCGCCTCCGCTGGCGGTGATGCCCACCCACAAGGCTACGGAGTTCGTGGCATTCGCTTGGATGGGCGGCACGCCGGTGAACAACAGGGCAGGAAAAGCAATGAAGCTACCGCCTCCGGCCACCGAGTTCAGCACCCCGCCGGCAATCGCCGCCAGGAACAGGAAGATGGCTTCGCCCGGGTGCAAGCGGTAGGTGTACCACAGCCGATGCGGCGGGCGGAGCGGAATCCCTGGCGGCCCGCCGGAGCGGGGCGGACGGGCTTGGCGCCCGCCCGCCTAAAAGAGATTTAGTGGTGGACTTGGATGTCCCCCTGGTTGAGATTGCCGGAACGCATAGAGCTGTGCGTGCCGCTGATGGTGATGCTGAAGTAGTCGTTGCCTGAGGGCTCACCGCCGTCGCGCGCCGTTACCTGGAATATCACCGGATCGGACCCTACCATCCCGTCGCCAGAGAAGGTCACTTCGTCGGGGCCGGTCTGACTGAAGCTGGTAAGCGAGGTGGAGTGCAGCGCGATGTTCTGCTCGGTGTCCTCGTACTTGAGATGGCCTTTCAGCGAGCTGTCGGCCTTGAAGTTGAAGCTGACAGTCTTGCCGAAGATGCTGCCCGCGCCCGTAACCTTGAACGCGGGGCCGGGCGGCGGTGGCGGAGGCGGCGGTGGCGGAGGCGGGCCGGCTACGCAGCTCGCCGGAATGGTGTACTGAGTGCCGCCGCGGGCAAGGTCGCTGATGGCATTGACGCTGACCACCTGGAAACTGTTGAAGGTCTGCCCGCGCAGTCCGACCAGCGTGGATCCGGCAGCGATCGCCGGTCCCTTCTGCACCCACTGGTTTAGCGTGCTCAGCGGAACCATCCAGGTGATGGTGCGGGTATTGGTGTCAAGTGAGCCTGTCACCGAGCCCCGCCGGGTATAGGTCAGCGAACCACTTGAGCTGCGCACCGCCGTACCGTAGGTGAATGCGCCGGTGGGACTGCCGTCGGTTGAGAGGCGCAAGAAGAACTGGTCGCCGCGATCGGCCACCCCGAACGTATACTCACCCGTCGGACTCATCACGCTGTTGGGTGCATTGGCGGCGAAGTTGACCCGCCAGTTAGCGCTCGGCGGCAAGGCCGCAGGCAGGTCAGAGACCTTCATCTGCGCCACCAGCAAGCGCCCGCTGGGGGTGTCCTCGCAGGAGTACTTCACTGAGAGGACGTCGAAGGGGCTGTTGGTGGGCGTCTGCCCAAGCAGACCGATGGTGTGGTCGTTGGGGAAGTCCACCACTTGCGCGCCGCTGGGATCAGGAAGAGCGGGAGCAGGCGCCGCGCCCGGGTTGGGCACATTGCCGCCCTTGAAGCTGGGTCCGCTGATCTGGCGGGTGACATAAACGTTGCCGTCATAGTCGTTGTGATCGTCGGTATAGCCGATCACCGCCGCGCCCGTGGGGTCGATCGACACCTGGAAGTAGTCGAGCAGGTTGCGGTTGGCTGCTCCTAGCAACCCGCCGGTAGAGATGTTGCTGGCGTGAATGATGTGATCACTGGCCTTCGCCTGACGGAAGGTCGGCTTGTTCGCGGTGGCGTTGAACGACTGGGCGAAGAAGACGTGCCAGTCGGCATTGTCGTTATTGGTCATCTCGCTGGTGCCGTACCACACCACCGCTACCGATCCCGGCTTGGACCCGGTTTCGATCCAGGGCATCAGGCTGGTGCGGGTCTCGGGGCCGTCGCTGACGCGCACCGGCAGGCTCCAGGTCTGGCCCTTGTCCTGGGAGTGCGCCAAGAAAACATAGCTGCCAGTGGAGAAGGCCACGTATACCGTGCCGTCGTCGGCCACCTTGACGGGGGCAAAGAGATTGTCCACGGCCACGGGATGGGTGGCGGCAACATGGTCGGTGTAGCTGGTCGGAGCCGCGCCCGGTGCGGGCGGGGTGCCGACGGCCACCGTCACCTGGGTGGTGCTCTGCCGGGCCAAATACACCGTGCCGTCGTTTTGATCTACGTCAATGTAACCGGTCTGCCCGTCCTTGCCGATGAACACGGGAGGCCCGTAGCTGAAGCCGCCATCGTCGGAACGCTGCACGAAGTGCAGAACGGGAACGCTGATGGTGCGGTAGTAGAGGTAAGCCGAGTTGGCGCCGTAGGCTTCGTTCCACTGCCGGTCATCCACGGGAACGGTGTTGCCGGCGGGGTTGAGCTGGAAGGTATCGCCGCGGTCGAGCGAGCGCATAGCCGAGATGTTGGCCGCCACCAGGCTGCTGGCTGCCAGGAACGGAGGATTGGCGTTGCCAAAGCCGACTGCCAGGTCGATGTCCCCTCCGCCGTCAGCGCCCACGCTGAGGGCGTTCGATTCATCGACGATGAATTCATCCGGCTGTCCCCGATATACGGGGCGGCGCATGTGGGGATCGTAGCTTGGGCTGCCTGGTTGCAGGTCGAAGTACCAGAGATCGGTGCCCGCCGGGACGCCGCGGATGCCGGCAACATAGAAGTTGCCGAACTTGTCGGTCCGGCTGCTGGGCTCGCCAGCGCCGGTCGAAACCGGGGCCTTGGCGGTGACGCTGGGGCTGAAGCCGATCCCGCCCTTAATGTAGTTGGCAGTTCGCAGTTGGGGCTGCGCGCCCGCCGCGATGGTCGGCGGCCACCGCGAAATAGACCACGTGAATCGTGTAAACGCCCGTGCCCGTGGCCCCGGGATCGATTGCGGTGGCCTCTTCGGTTGACGGGGCGCCGCCGGCGGAGTGGCTGATCGCCGGGCCGTCGTTGGAATCCTTGTGGATGAACAGATCGAAGTCATTCGCAGGGTTCGTCCAGGTGATCTTCACCGGGATCAGCTTGCCGGCCCAATCAGCGGGTGTGCCGGTGACCGTGAGGGTGAAGGTGTCGCACACCACGTCATCAATACAGTCGCCTTCGCCATCAATGGCCGCAGCGGCGGCCAGGAAGCCGTCCCATGTGACGGTGCCACCTGTCGGAGAAATGCTTCCGGAATTAGGTGTGGCAGCTGAGGCAAAGTGGGCTGTAGCAAGAACAATCTGGAAGGTAAGGACGGCTCTCAAAGCGACAGACAGGAGCCGTGTGAGTCGCGCGTGCGGCTGGTCCATCGAGTCCTCCATGCTAATGGGGTTATTTGACCCAGTGGCATAGAAGACTTAGTTGCAGAGACCCTGGATATAGTTGTGCTACTACTCTCAGGTTGGTAGTTTTACGGATCGCTGACCAGCCCGCAGTCGGCTGTGGGCCCACAAGCGCCTCTTTTTGCGCTGCTATAATCGCAAATTGCCCCTATGAAAGCGCAGTCCCCAGTGCGTTCCACCACCGTGCTTTCTGTGCGCCGCGACGGCAAGGTCGTGATGGCGGGCGACGGCCAAGTCACGATGGGGGAAGGCGTGGTGAAGCACTCGGCGCGCAAGATCCGCCGTCTGTATCAGGACAAGATCCTGGCCGGCTTTGCCGGTTCTACCGCCGACGCCTTCTCCCTCTTCGCACGTTTTGAGGCCAAGCTGGAGCAGTATCACGGCAACCTGGGCCGGGCCGCGGTGGAACTGGCCAAGGACTGGCGGACTGACCGAATCCTTCGCCACCTGGAGGCTTTGCTGCTGGTCTGCGACACGAGCCAGACGTTTCTAATTAGCGGCCATGGAGACGTGATCGAGCCCGATGAAGCTGTGGCGGCAGTAGGGAGCGGAGGTCCTTACGCAGTGGCTGCCGCCGAGGCTCTGATGCGCCACACCGATCTGCCGGCCCGCCAAGTGGCGGAAGAAGCCATGCGCATCTCCGCCAAGATGTGCATCTTCACCAACGATAAGATCACGATCGAGGAACTGTGAGAGTGCCTTCGGTCGTCGGCTCTCGGCCGTCGGCCGAGACAAATTCTACAGACTACTGACTGCTGGTTTTTATGGCCATTTATCTCCCCGGAACCGCAGAAGAAGAACAGGTACTGCTGGACGAACTCACGCCACGCGAGATCGTGTCGGAGCTGGACAAGTACGTGGTCGGCCAGAAGGATGCCAAGCGCTCCGTGGCCATC
>DASYTX010000057.1:0-11113 GCA_036001865.1 Terriglobales bacterium | reverse complement strand
TTGCCGACGCCAGGGACGCCTTCAATCAGCAGATGACCGTGGGCGAAGACCGCCACCAGGGCCAGGCGGATGACTTCATCCTGCCCGCGGATGACCTTGCGGAGCTGGGTTTCCAATTGAGTGGCGCGGTGAGTGGTGAGTGTGGCCGTGCGGGAGTGCATCCGGGTCGGATTTTAGCATCGGGTAGTCGGCTGGCAGTGGGTGGCCCTTAGCACCTTTGGCCGTTCACTTTTGGGTAGAGGGTGGGGAAGTTCGCGATTGGGAAGGACGGGAAGGCGGTAGGCTGTAAGCTACGCGAGCTGCGCCGCAGAGGGAGCGCCTAACTATATTGCACGAGCGCGGGACTCTGCACAGATCCTTCGCTTCGCTTTGCTGCGCTCAGGATGACAGCTTTTTGAATTGTCTGCTGAGTGCACGGCGGGCGAGACGCCCGCCGAACAGCCGGCGGGACGCCGGCGCTACGGGTACTAAACCATCTCCATAGGGCGACCGGTGAGGCGTTCAATGCGCTTGGCAATCGGCGGGTGAGTGGAGAAGAGATTGGCCAAAAGATTTGCGGACACCAGCGGTTGCACGATGAACAGGTGCGCCGTCGAAGGGGAAGCAACTAAGGGCACGCGTTTCGAATACAGATGCAGTTTCTTCAACGCGCTGGCCAGAGCGTAAGGATTGCCGGTGAGCTTGGCGCCGGTCTCGTCGGCGTGGTACTCGCGCGCTCGCGAGATGGCCAGTTGGATGAGCATGGCGGCAATGGGCCCCAAAATCAGCATGGCCAGGGCACCGAATCCGCCGCCGCGATCGCGGTCGTCGCGTCCGCCGCCGAAGAAGAACGCCATGCGAGAAAGCATGGTGATGGCGCCGGCGAGAGTGGCGGCGACGCTGGAGATGAGGATGTCGCGGTTGCGCACGTGGCCGAGTTCGTGAGCCAGCACGCCTTCCAGCTCGTTGTCGTCGAGCACTTCCAGGATGCCGCGAGTCACGGCGATGGAGGCGTGCTGCGGATTGCGTCCGGTGGCGAAAGCGTTGGGGGAATCCGAGGGGATGACGTACAGCTTGGGCATGGGTAGCCCGACGCGCTGGGTCATGCGCTCGACCACCTGGTAGACGCGCGGTAGTTCTTCGCGCGAGACCGGCTTGGCGCCATACATGGCCAGCGCGATCTTGTCGGAAAAAAAGTAGGCGACAAAGTTCATCACCGCGGCGAACACCAAGGCCATGATCATTCCGTTCTGCCCGCCGAAGTAGTCGCCCACCAGCACCAGGACTGCGGTCAAAAGGCCCAGCAGAAGCGTCGTCTTAAGCATGTTTCCCATAGCTCACTATGATAGATGCGGGCGGGAGGTCGGCGGCTCCAAAATCGGTAGCTGCCATGAAGCAGCGAGTCGCGATGAGCGAGAATTCGCCGACGTGAAGCGGAGACTAGGCTGCCCGGCGGCCGCGGCGAGGCTTTTCACTCGAGCCCGCCTCGAAGTCTGTCATAGCCGTGACCGCGGCTGTGGCCACGGCCTGCCCACGAAAGAACATGGCCTCGCTCTCGCCGCCGAAGACGAGCAGCGTAGGCACGAGGCCGATCATCCCGGCCATGCCGGCATCGATCTTGCCGTGAGTCTCGAAGCTGATGACGGGAGAGATGCCGCCGGGGTAATCGGTCATCATCGCGGTAGCAGTTTTGGCTGCGCCCAGGGCCATGGAAGCGACGGCTGCGCGCTTGTTGCGGCGCCAGAACAGCGCTCCCATTAGGAAAAACGACCCGGCGATAGCGTAGTCAATGATGGCGTGTGCCTTGGGTGTGATGACCTTGGGCATGCGGTTGGCGACAGTGCGGATGCCGGTCTCGATCAGTGCCATTGCGACTTGACCTCCTTCCGGCCAGAGATGCCGCCGATAGGTTTGGAGTTGTGAGGAAAGCCGAGGGCGACCGGGCTACAACGGGCGACCGGGCAACGCTACGAGTTGCCCTTGCGCGCGGCAGCGCGGGCGATGGTCAGATCCAGGGCGGCTTTGGCTTTCTCGTACTCTTCGGATGAGAGCCGGCCCTGGTGGCGGTCGAGTTCCAACTGGAACAGTTCTTCCTTAAGCGCCTCGAGCAAGCGGTCGGAGATCTCGGCGGGCGCGACGGAGCGCCCGTAGGTCTCGATGGGCAATTTCCCGCTGGCGGCCGCAAACGGAATGGTCGCGGGCTCGCGACGCGTGACCACATAGAACGCGCCTAAGGCCATGGCCGCGCCCAATCCGCCGAGGATGTACCAGCGGTACTGCTGCAGCGGGTCGGGGCTCTGAATGGGAGCGCCGAGTCCGCCACCAGGGCGTCCGCGGTTGTCGCCTGGCGCTTCGCCAGCAACCTGCTGTCGGGCATCAATGCTCCCGGTGCCGGAGACGCGGAAAGCAAGCGGCTGTCCCGCCCGGACGCCGGTGGCCACGCGCACCTCGGCGCCTTGCTCCTCGCCCATGGACTGGAAAGCTGCGCCCTCGAGCGGCGAGAACTGCATGGGCTTGGCCAGCATCACGACCAGGTGGTCGGCGGGATAGAGCAACTTGGGCTGAATGGTGGCCTCGCCCGAGTAGGGCAGCGAATAAGAGACCTGGAAGCGAGTCTCGCCGGGACGCAGCGGGAAGACGAGGGCGTAACGATTCTTTTCGCCAGTGGGAACCGGCGCCGAGGTGACCGGCTGCCCGCCTGATCCAGCGGCATAGGATGCTTCGACCTGCGCACCTTCGGGCAGGACGATCTCGAAAGCACGATCGCTCATCTGGGTACGTGGTGGGTTGGAGCTGTTCTTCACCGCGTAGAGCTCGGCGATGCGCATTGCGGAAGAATCGGCCTCGATGCGCATGACGTTCACCGTCATGGCCACGCCTTCGACCTTGGGGGCCACGTCATAAACATCGATCTCGACTGAAGTGGTACCGGGAGCGGCAGGACCTCCTTTGGGGAAGTAATTCACGTTCTGGTGATTCACTCGGATGAGGTGCGGGGCCTGGGTGTCCTGGTCGAAGCTGAAGCGGCCGCGGGCATCGGTCTTGGTGCGTCCGACTTCGTCCATGCCGCCGACGAGGCGCAGCAACACCACGTCGTCACCGGCGGCGGGCTTGCCGGTGGTGCGATTAGTGACCGTGCCGGTAAGGTTCGCGGCATAGGCGGCCGCACTTAGCGCAAGCACGGCCAGAGACAACAGGCGAAACTTCAAGGGCGCACTCCTTTGCGGGCAGCCTTGGCCGGAGTCACCGCAGATTGCTCCAGTCGGTCGATTTCGGCAAGGATCTGCGCCGCCTCTTCCTCAATCGCGGTGCGCATGGCCAAGTAGTCGGCTTGGGGAAACTTGCCGGCCTTGTATTCGAAATTCAGGTCGCGCAGGTTGTCGTAGACGGCTTCCTTGCGCTCTTCAAGATAGCCGAGACGGGTCTTGTCCTCGGGGGACTCGACCTGCCGCTCCATGTAAAAGATGTAGAAGAGCAGGATGGCAGTGAGCAGCACGCAAAGAGCGATGATCATAGCTCGGTCTCCTTGCGGGCACGCTCGCGGAAGGAATCCAGTTCGAGGCTGGCGCGCGCCGAGGTGGCTGCAACCGGGGTCGCGGGCGTCCGCAGCTTCCAGCGGCGCACCACGTAGACCACGGTCAAGACTCCTGCCAGCAAAGCGACGAATGGCGTCACCCAGGCCAGGCGGTTGAACCCGGTGGTGGTGGGCGCAGCCAGCACCACGGCGCCGTATGCCTGCACGAAGCGCTGGAGCACAAGATCGTCGCTGTCCGGACTGGCGACCCCCGCCATGAGCTCGGCGCGCATCTTGTCGGAGTAAGCGCAACCCACGTGGTTGCACTCCAGCAGGATCTGGTTGCAGCCGCAGCGGCACATCAGTTTGTGGCCCAGCTTGTCGAAGCGGGCCTGCTGCTCGCCGGCGCCTAGAAACAACACACAAGCCGTCGCGAGCAGCGCGACTTGAGTCGTGCGGCAGAAGAACGACTGAACGCGGAGGGCGCGGAGCCAGGCGCGGAGTTCGCAGAGGACAGCTACCATCAGTCTCCCACCTCCACGGTAGCGGCGCGAGCGCGCGCAGGCTGTGGCGCGGGGACGGCGGCGCGGTTCGGCACCAGCGCCACCAACGTCCCGAAGATGACCACGTGTACACCTACCCAGATCCACATCACCAGGGGATTGAGATGGGCCTTGATGATGGGCGGTCCGTTCTCCTCGGGCCGGCCGGCATACACCAGGTAGAGGTCTTCTTTATAGGTGGAGCGGTTGGCGACTATGGTCGAGGTCTGCTGGCTGGCCTTGTAAAAGCGCCGCTCGGGATACAGGGTGGCGAGCTGCCGTCCATTGCGGAAAACGTCGATGATGGCTGATTCGCTGGAATAATTGGGATTGTCGTCCTGGGTATAAGAGCGGCCGACCAGGGTGTAAGAGCCGACTGTCATCTTGTCACCAGCGCCCAGCGGCTGCTCGTTTTGCTGATTGAAGGCGGCGCCGGCAAAGCCAATGACGATCACCACCACGCCGAAATGCACGATGTAGCCGCCGTAGCGCCGGGTGTTGCGGCGGGTGAGGTGCACCATGGCGGACACCAGATTAACCCCGGTGTGACGGCTGATCACGCGTCCGCCGCGGATGAACTCCGAGGCCACCGTGGCAACAACCAGCACCCCGAGCGAGATGGCCATCAGCGCGTAAAAGACCGAGATGTCCTTCCACGGATGCATTCCAAGAAGCACCAGCAGCGCCGCCGTGGCCACGGCCGCAAGCGCCGGCAGCAGGAAGTTGCGCTTCAGGCTTTCAAGCGATGTCTTGCGCCATGCCAAGAGCGGGCCCACCGCGGTCAGCAACAACAGCAGCATGGCGATCGGCAAATTGACGCGGTTGAAGAACGGCGGACCGACCGTCACTTTCGTGCCCTGTACCCATTCCGATAGCACGGGAAAGAGCGTCCCCCAGAGCACGGCGAAACACGCCGCCAGCAGGATGAGGTTGTTGAACAGGAAGCTCGACTCGCGAGAAACCAGCGATTCCAGCTTGTGTTCGCTCTTGAGCGTCTCGCGATTGCGGAGGAAGAAGTACGTGCACGTCGCGAAAGTCAGGGCGATGAAGGAGACGAACCAGCTCCCGATGGACGACTGGGCGAAGGCATGCACCGAGCTGACCACGCCGCTGCGTGTTAGGAACGTGCCGAAGATAGATAACAGGAAGGTGGCGAAGATCAGCCACATGTTCCACTTCTTCAGCATGCCGCGCTTCTCCTGCATCATGACGGAGTGCAGGAAAGCGGTGCCGGTGAACCACGGCAGAATGGAGGCGTTCTCCACCGGGTCCCAGCCCCAGTAGCCGCCCCAGCCCAGCACCGAATAGGCCCAGTGTGCGCCCAGGAAGACGCCGATGGTGAGAAAGCCCCAGGTCACCATGGTCCAGCGACGGGTGATGTGGATCCACTTCTCGCCGGGGTATTTCATGATCAGGGCTCCGAGCGCGAAGGCGAATGGGACGGTGAAGCCTACATAGCCCAGGTACAGCATGGGCGGGTGGATGACCATCTCGGCATATTGCAGCAGCGGGTTGAGGCCGTTGCCGTCCTCAGGGATGTTGCCCGTCACCATGGCGAAGGGGTGGGCAGCAAAGTTGACCAGCAGGGTGAAGAAGACTTGTACCGCGGCCACGATCACCGATGCGTAGGCGACCAGTTTAGGGTCCAGCTTGTGCCGCCAGCGCAGCACGAAGCCATATGCCGAAAGTAGCCATGCCCAAAAGAGCAGCGATCCTTCCTGGCCTGACCACAGTACGGCGAACTTGTAGGGCGCAGCCAAGTCACGGTTGCTGTGATGGAGGATGTAGGCAACCGAGAAGTCGTTCTGGAATGCGGTTGCGACCAACGCGATCACGGAGACGGTCAGCGCTGCAAACACGGCCATACCGGCGCGGCGCGCGGTTTCCCCCAGACGGGCGGAATAATTCCGCCTACGCGCCAAGGCCAAGGTGCCGGCGGCGAAGGAAAAAACGCTCAGGGAGAGAGCCAGGAGTAGTGCAAAACTGCCTAATTGGGGCATGAGATAAGGCGACCCGCGTCGGTGATGTCATTGTTGCAGAAAGCCGCCAAGTCGCGCAATTCCCGGAACGGATTGATAAGTGCCAGTTCCTGAAGAGGAAGACGAAAATCCCGCCCTTCTTGAAAGCTCCCCAGGGCAGGACTGCAGACTCCGCGATACTAGCGAGGTAGTAGCAGGCGTGCCTGCCGGTGCGGCGGTCGTGCGCCAAGTGGAAATCAGTCTTGAGCTTGGGGTAGCGGTAGATGAAAACCATCCTCATCGCCGACGACGAAGAGCCTCTGCGCCGCCTGGTACAGACCACGCTGGAGAGTGCCGAGGTACGCATCTTGCAGGCCGCCGATGGAGAAGCGGCGCTAGAATTGGCGCGCCGCGAACTCCCGGATTTGATCGTGCTGGATGTCATGATGCCGCGCCGTACCGGTTTGGAGGTGGCGCGTGCGCTGCGCCAGGACGCTGCGACCGCCAGCATTCCCATGCTCATGCTTACCGGCCTGGGGCAGGAGAAGCACCGGGAAGAGGGGCTGGCGTTGGGGGTGCGTGGTTATCTAGTGAAGCCCTTCAGCCCTCTGGAACTGCTGGAGCGCGTACAGGAAGTGCTGGCGGTGGCCGACACCGCAGGGAAGAACGATGAGAGTGAGCCCAAGAACCGAGTCAGTAAGCGATCTGCGACGACGCCTTGAGGCCGCTCAATCGCAGCTCGATCTGTATGCCCGCGACCTCAAGAAAGCGTTGAGCGCCGAGCGCGAGAAGGCTTGGAAGCTGGAGGTGACCAATCGCCAGTTACAGGCTTATGCCCAGGATTTGAAGACCGCGTTCTTTGCCGAGAAGCAAAAGACCCGCGAGTTGGAGAAGGCGTATCACGACACCGTGATGCGTCTGGTCCGGGCCACCCGTTTCCGTGATGAGGAAACCGGGGCGCACGTGGTGCGCATGGCACACTACGCCAAGGCACTGGCGCTGGAGCTGGGATGGACGCCCGCGGATGCCGAGATGCTCTACCAGGCAGCGCCCATGCATGATGTCGGTAAGATAGCGGTACCTGATTCCATCTTGCTCAAGGCGGGACCGCTCAGCCAGGAAGAATGGGCCGTGCTGCGGCAGCATACCGTGATCGGTGCGGAGCTGCTGAAGGGCTCTTTATCGCCGGTGCTACAAATGGCCAGCGAGATCGCCCTCACGCACCACGAACGCTGGGACGGCAGCGGCTACCCCCGAGCCCTGAAGGGAGACGCGACCCCGGCCTGCGGGCGGGCGGTGATGCTGGTTGACCAGTACGATGCGCTGCGCGCCAGCCGTCCCTACAAGCAGGCCATGGGCCATAGCCAGGCCTGCGAAGTGATCTTGTGCGGCGACGGCCGCACCCTGCCCCAACACTTCGATCCCCAACTGCTGGAAGCATTCCAACGCGTCCACCCGCAATTCGAGACGATCAGCGATTGCTACAGCGACTGAGTCTTCCCCCAGAGGGACTTGGCTGGGGAAGAACTGCGCGCGATTAGCTGAACGCGCGGGTTGATGCCGCAACGGCTGGATAGTCGGCTCTGCCAATCTCATCGATTCGAAGAAAAGGCGTCTAGGCTGACACAGCCGCTTGCACCACGGCGATGAGTTCTTCCGGCGGACAGGGTTTCGATCGAAAGATGACGTTCAGACCCTGGTAGTCATTCTCCGCTTCGGGCATGCCGCTGATGACAATCACAGGCACGGTGGAATTGATGCGGCGCAACTCGCGCACGAACTCGGCGCCGTTGGCCTGGGGCATGATGTGGTCAGTGATGACGGCGTCAATGCGTGTGGCCAAGGATCCGGAACGCAGCAGGGCCAAGGCGCTGTCCACGGTGGTGGCGATGTGCGTATCGAATCCGGCGATATGCAACACCGCCTCGCGCGCGCGCAACTGCACAGGACTGTCGTCGATGAGCAGAACGGTGGCCAATTTCGCCTGGTTAGTTGGGCTTTCGCCCGCGGCGGGCAAGGACCTCCGCTTCAGCGCGGAACCAGTACTCTAGGTCGCGTCCCTGCTGCCATCCTTCCTGCTCGTATAGTTGGTACGCGCGGGTACGGATCTCGTTTTCCATGCCGGACAGAGTGGCAATGCCGAAAGGCACTTTGGCTCCGGTAGTCACCGGCGATTGATTGTCCTGTGTCTTTTTGGTGCGATTGGTCTGAGGGGAAGAACTGCTCTTGTTCATCGAAACAACACTCCTAGAGTCGCAAAGAATAAAGTTTTGGAATGGTACGGCCAATTGGGCGTAGCAATACTTTAACGCGCTTGGCTGTGATTTGCTATAGCCCGTGAAATTTTTGTTCTGCAGTCAGTGGCGACCGCGGCGATTAGTGGAAGTCATGTGAGCTGGTCTCCGCCTGGCTGATGGCGAGCGGCAGCACGCGGTCGGCTTTAACCGAGATCACGTTATCGAGGTTCTGCAGCACACCTTCCACCAGCAAAAACTTTTCGCTCACCAGCAGCAGGCGGTTCTTCTCGAATAGGTCGGGCGTGATGATGGCGTTGGCAATGCCGGTTTCGTCTTCCAGGCTGAGGAAGACGAATCCGCGCGCCGTTCCGGGACGCTGGCGGGCAATCACGCTGCCGGCCACGCGTACCCGCCTGCCGTTGGGAATCTTTTCCAGATCGATGGCGCGGCGTACGCCGAGCAAATCCATGTGGCTGCGACGGTAGGCCATGGGATGCGGGCCGACGGTCAGGCCGGTGCCGCGAAAGTCGGCCACCAGGCGCTCCTCGTTGCTCATGCGCTCCAGCGGCGAAGGAGAGTCGGCGTTCGTGATGCCCGCCAGCAATTCGCCGGGAGGCCGCAGTGCGCGCTCAACGTGCCAGAGAGCGTCGCGGCGGTGGAAATTCAGTTTCGAGTTTCCAGTTTCCAGTTTCCAGTTGTGCACCGCAGCTCTCGTCACCTGGTTCGCGCCCGAAACTTGAAACCCGAAAGTTGAAACTGAATTCAGGGCACCGATTTCTGCCAGGGTGGTCAGTTCGTTCTTGCGCAGCTCGGGGACGCGGCGCGCCAGGTCGTCGATGGAGGCAAAGGGAGCGAGTTCGCGCTCGCGAACCAGTGCCCGCGCCGCCTCCTCGCGCAGTCCTTTGACGTAGCGCAGCCCGAGGCGGAGAGCGAATTCTCGTTTTATGTTTCTCGTTTCGTGTTTCTCGTCAGAGCCACAGTCCGAAACTTTAAACTCGAAACTTGAAACTGGTTCTAATGTACACAGCCACCCTGAGCGCATCACGTCCACCGGCTTGATCTTGAGGCCGTGGCGCTGGGCGTCTTTGACAACAGTTGAGGAGTGATAGAAGCCCATGGGCTGGTTGTTGAGCAGAGCGGCGGTGAAAGCACCCAGGTAGTGACACTTGAGCCAGGCGCTGGCGTAGGCCAGCAGGGCGAAGCTGGCGGCGTGAGACTCAGGAAAGCCGTAGAGCGCGAACGAAGTGATGGCCTGCACGATCTGCTCCTGGGCTTCCGGCGTGATGCCGTTGCGCGACATGCCCGCGCGCAACGTGACTTCAATGTCGCGCATGCGCGCTTCCGAGCGCTTGAAGCCGAAGGCGCGGCGCAGTTCTTCGGCCTCGCCGCCGGTGAAACCGGCAGCGATCATGGCCATGCGCAGCAACTGCTCCTGGAAGAGGGGCACGCCCAGGGTGCGCGCCAGCACCGGCTCGAGCGAGGGATGCGGGTAGGTGACCGGTTCGCGTTCCTGCCGCCGCTTCAGATACGGGTTCACCATCTGGCCCACGATCGGTCCGGGGCGGATGATGGCCACCTGCACCACGATGTCGTAAAAAGTTTTGGGACGCAGCCGCGGCAGGCATGACATCTGCGCGCGGCTCTCGATCTGGAACATGCCCACGGTGTCGGCCTTTTGCAGGGCGGCGTAAACCTCGGGATCGTCGGGCGGCAGGTGGGCGAGATCAACATCTTCGCGGTAGTGGTCGCGGGCCAGCTTCAGTGAGTCCTCAAGCACCGCCATCATGCCCAGGCCGAGCAGGTCAACCTTGATCAGTCCCAGGTCGGCGCAGTCTTCCTTGTCCCACTGCACCACCACGCGGTCCGGCATAGTGGCCGGCTCCAGCGGCACGACCGAATCAAGCTGTCCCTGGCACACGACCATGCCGCCGGAGTGCTGTCCGAGATGGCGCGGCAGGTCCTGCACCGCCAGACAGAGCTCGAAGAACTTGCGCAGGCGCGGGTGGCGGAGGTCGAAGCCGGCGTCGCGGAACTGGCGCTCCAGGGTGTCGTTCGGGTCTTTGTATTCCCACGAGCCGACCAGGCGGGAGAGGCGGTCGAGCGTTTCGGCGTCGAAGCCCAGCGCCTTGCCCATCTCGCGCGCGGCGGAGCGCCCGCGATAAGTGATGACATTGGCGGTCATGGCCGCGCCCAGACGGCCGTAACGCTGATAGACGTATTGAATAGCGCGCTCGCGCTGATCGCCCGAAGGCAGGTCGAGGTCGATGTCGGGCCACTCGCCGCGCTCTTCGGAAAGGAAGCGCTCGAACAGCAGATCCATGCCGATAGGATCGACGGCGGTGATCCCCAGCGAGTAGCAGACAGCGGAGTTGGCGGCCGAGCCGCGTCCCTGAACAAGGATGCCGTGCTCGCGGCAGAAGCGCACTATGTCCCACACGATCAGGAAGTAGCCGGCAAGGTCGAGCTTTTCGATCAGCGCTAGCTCGCGCTCGATCTGGCGGCGGGCGCGGGCGCGAAGATCAGGCGCAGCGCAGCCGTAATGCGCGCGCGCGCCTTCTGCGGTGCGCGAGCGCAGGAACGACATCATGGTCTCGCCCTCGGGTACGGGATAGCGAGGGAACTCGTAGCCGAGGTCGGCGAGAGTGAACTCGAGGCGCGAGGAAAGCTCTTGCGTATTGGCAATGGCTTCGGGGAGATCGGCGAAGATGCGCGCCATCTCTGCTGGTGGTTTGAGATGGCGCTCGGAGTTGCGCGCCAGCAGGCGCCCGGCAGTTTCCAGCGTCTTATGGTTGCGGATGGCGGTGAAGACGTCGAGGATCTGGCGCTGCGGCGGCGTGGCGTGGCGCACGCCATTACTGGCGATCAGCGGCAGGTTGAGCGTGC
>DASYTX010000056.1:0-26571 GCA_036001865.1 Terriglobales bacterium | reverse complement strand
CCGGGGCGTTGGTGGTCAGGACCTCGACGGCGGCTGGGACCTATGTTGCGGCCCACGAGGTAGAGAAGGTACCTATATATCCGGCTGCACTGCAGCCTGAGCACGTCGATACGGAGAAGCCTTCCGACCAGGCCGCCAAGGAGCTGCGCGATGGCCGATCGGGCGCAACAGAAGTTCGTGCGGCTCCTTCACCAGTCGCCCGCCGTGCTCACCCTATCGTCCTTGCCACCCTCGACGACACCACCATCAGGCAGCCAGCCACTGTGCCAGAGGACGAGCTTAGCGAACCAGTTTCGCCGCCGCCCGTTGTCAATGCCGGTGCTGATGACGGCCACATCCGCGGGATCGTCGCGACCAGCGTGGCCTCGGATCCGGTGTTAGCGTCGTCAGCCTATAGTGGCGGCAAGCTTCGGAGAAGGGTGCTACCGACCTATCCTCCTTGGGCCAAACAATCACGGATCGAGGGAACCGTGGTGTTGAACGCTAATGTGACGCCCGGGGGCAAAGTAGAGAACATCAAGGTGCTGAGCGGCAATGCGGCGTTGGCGCAGGCGGCCATAGAGGCGGTCGCGCATTGGCGCTATGAACCTTTCAGGGTCGGTGGCAAGCCTGTTGCCGGGGAAACGCTAATCCGCGTCAATTTCAAACTATCTCAAGTGCGGCCCTAACCGGATTCACATCAGAACGCACGAAAAACTCGAGAGGCACACAATGATCAGGAGCATGTATGTAGCGGCAGCCATTGTGGGTATGGTGGTCGCGGGTTGTGTCATGCACGCTCAGCAGATGCCGATTGGCGACGCCACTGCCGAGCAAAGAGCCGCCGAGGCTGCCAGGTCGCAGCGGGATCCCACCGCGCCCCAACTGCAGACGCGCAATCCGCGGTACCAGGTGCGGTCAGGGGATGTGCTTGACCTGGTTTTCTCCTTCACTCCCGAATTCAACCAAACCGTTTCGATCCAGCCGGACGGGTATGTCACCCTGAAAGAACTGGGCGACATTCTGGTCGAGGGCAAGACGGTTCCCGAGATTACCGAATTGTTGAAAGCCGCCTACGCCAAGTTCCTGCAGCAGCCGGTGATCGCAGTGGTGCTGAAGGATTTCGAGAAGCCCCACTTCATCGTAGCGGGACAGGTGGAGCGCCCGGGCAAGTATGAGTTGCGTGCCGATACTACGACCATGGAAGCTGTCGCCATCGCCGGCGGCTTCAACGGCAAAGCCAAGCACTCACAGGTGCTGCTGTTCCGGCGGGTATCGGACGAATGGGTAGAAGTGAGAAAGCTGGACTTGAAAAGGATGCACAAGCGTGATTTCCGGGAAGACGTCCACTTGCGCCCCGGAGACATGATCTTTGTGCCGCAGAATGCCATCAGCAAAATCGCACGCTTCCTGCCGAATACGGGCATAGGCGCCTACCTCAATCCGTTTTAGATAGCGGGTGCGGCGCCCTTCTGCCGAGGAGCGCAATCGTGGAGAGCACAGAACTACTTCTCGTCGAGAGCCGGCCTCCGACAAGGCACGTTGCTGCAACCAACTTGCTGGCTATGGGCTTTCGCCGCCGCAAAGTGCTGGCCGGTTCGTTCGTCTTCGTGCTTTTTGCAGCCATCTCGGCAGCCATTTTTCTGCCCAAGACCTACGAATCGGAGATGAGGATCCTGGTGCGAAAAGAGCGCGTGGATCCGGTCGTATCGGCGGCTGACGCCGGTGGGCTAAGTGTTCGAGACCTCATCATGCCCGAAGAACTCAACTCGGAAATCGAGCTGATCAGGAGTGATGACGTGCTGCGCAATGTGGTGCTCACAACGGGAATGCACACTCGGAGGGCATCTTTCTTGCGGCGGCTGTTGGGCCCTCCCAGCACTGAAATCAAGATCGCGCGGGCGGTGCGGACTCTCGCCAAAAAGCTCGAAGTGGAGCCG
This sequence comes from Terriglobales bacterium, assembly GCA_036001865.1. Classification (GTDB taxonomy): domain Bacteria; phylum Acidobacteriota; class Terriglobia; order Terriglobales; family Acidobacteriaceae; genus DASYTX01. The sequence continues at coordinate 24,652 of DASYTX010000056.1, read as the reverse complement.
TTGAAGAAAAGCAACATCATCGCAGTGCGCTACAGCTCTAGCGATCCGGCATTTGCGGCTCACGTGCTGAACGCGCTCTCCAAGGCTTATCTGGACAAGCATATGCAGGTGCGGCACACGCCGCGGCAGCTCAACTTCTTTGAACAGGAGACCGAACACTATCGCCAGAAGCTGGCCGAAGCCGAAGCTCGCTTGGCGGCATTTCCCCGAGAGGGTGGGGCGGTGGCCGGTCAACTGGACCGGGACATCGCTGTGCAGAAACTGGGCGAAATGAAGATGAACCTGAGCCAGACGCAAGCGACGATCGCCGAGACCAGGAAACGCATCGCCAGCCTGGAAGCGCAGATCCCCGCAACTCCCGCCCGCATCACCACGCAGGTACGCAACCTGGACAACGCACAGTTGCTGGAGAAGCACAAGAGCACTCTGCTCGAGCTGGAACTGAAGCGCACTCAACTGCTGCAAAAGTACAAGCCCACTTACCGCCTGGTGCGGGACGTGGAGGAAGAGATCGCAAAGACGCGGGTCGCAATTGCGGCTGCGGAAAGTTCGCCGCTCCGCGACGAGATCACCGATCGTGACCCGACCTACGAGTGGATGCGTGGGGAACTGGCCAAGGCACGCACCGAACGGCGTGCCCTCGAGGGCCGGGCAGCCGCCCTAACACAGGGGATCGTACAATTTGACGAGAGCGCCCGCAGCCTGCACGCCAGCGGCATCGCGGAGCAGGAGCTCATGCGCGCGGCTAAGGTGCTGGAAGAGAAGTACCAGCTGTACCTCAAGAAGCAGGAGGAAGCCCGCATTGCGGATGCTATGGACCGCAGCAGGATCCTGAACGTCGATATCGCCCAAGAGCCCACCATGCCCGTACTCCCGACGCGCTCGTTTTCCATGTTTCTTCTAGGTGGGATTCTTCTGGCTATGGTGCTCAGCGCCGGTGCGGTGTTTGTGGCGGAGTATCTCGACCCATCCTTCCGTACGCCGGAAGAGGTGCAGCAGTACCTCAGCATTCCCTTGCTGGCCGCACTGCCGAAATCCGCCGGCCAGACTCCCAATGCTCTGGCGCAATGAGGGATTCCAATGAGCAGGAACTTCGACCTGTTTCAGCAAATTGACCGGGAGCGCCAGCAACCATCACCGTGCCAGGAGGTGACGCTGCTTGCGCCCGTGGCGCGACAATCGCAGATCAGGCTTCCCGGCGAAGTGCGTACTGAGATCACAAGACTGGTGCAGCGGGTCTTTCTCTTGTCAAATGGATTTGCTCCGCGGGTGATCCTGTTCACCGCTATTGAGGCCGCAAGCAAATCCAGCCGGGTATGCGCGTACAGCGCCGACTTGCTGGCCGCCCACATCACCGGGTCGGTATGCCTAGTGGATGCCAATCTGACTTCGCCTTCGCTGCACGAAGCATTCGGCCGGGGAAACACCAGCGGCCTGACTGATCTCGTAAACGACAGCCAAGCGGTGCGCGATATTGCCATCCCCGTGTCTGAAAGCAACCTGTGGCTACTCAGTTCTGGGCCGCCGGTTGCCGGCGTTGAAGAAATGATCGGTTCCGAAACAATGCGCTTCAGGATGGCTGAGCTCCGCTCCGAGTTTGACTACGTTCTGATCAACGCGCCACCGGCGGGAGCCTACTCACAGGTTGCAAGTCTTGCAGCCCTGACTGACGGTGTGATCCTGGTGTTGCAGGCTCATTCCACCAGGCGAGACGTCGCTCGGCAGGTGAAGGAGGAACTCGAATCGGCCGGTGCACGCGTCCTAGGGGCGGTGCTGAACGATCGCAGCTTCCCGATTCCGCAAATTATCTATTCCCGCCTCTAATTCCCAACACACGACAACGAAGACACGATGCTTCAGGGTGACACCTCCTTCATAGGCCAGTCAGTCAGGCCCGCCTGGCATATCCCCGCGCTTGATGGCGGTAACGGCCGGTATCTCTATGCTCGGTGCAAGAGGATCGTTGACGTCATACTGGCGGCAGCCGCGCTCGCGCTGTTTTCACCCTTAATGCTCCTGATCGCGCTGTTGATCAAACTTGACTCGCCCGGTCCGGTGCTGTTCGTTCAGGAGCGCGTCGGTTGCAAGCCGCGGATCAATCGCCGGCGGATTGCCTACCAGCCGTGCCAGTTTTACGTATACAAGTTCCGCTCCATGCGGGTGCAAGCCGACCACGGCCTCCACGAGAGATTCGTGCGGGAGTTTGTGGCAGCAAGAGGCGAGCAGGCGTCAATCGGAACTTTCAAGATCTCCGGCGATTCCCGGCTGACGCGCGTCGGGCGTGTGCTGCGCAAGACTAGCCTTGACGAACTGCCGCAGCTCCTGAACGTGTTGAAAGGAGACATGAGTCTGGTCGGGCCGCGTCCCGTGCCGCCCTACGAGGTGGCTTTGTACGAGGAGGCGCATTACCAGCGTCTCGCAACTCTGCCTGGCATCACTGGCATGTGGCAAGTGCGAGGACGCAGCCGCGTGCCGTTCGAGCAAATGATCCGCATGGACATCGAATACGTCCAAAAAGCCTCTCTTTGGCTGGATCTCAAGATACTGCTGTTGACCATCCCTGCTGTGATCTCGGGACGGGGTGCCGAGTGAGCTTCGACGCGGCCAAGCACATGGATGGAACGGCGCTACGCATCGGCGTGGTGGGCTGCGGCTACTGGGGCATGAACTACGTGCGGATCTTCAACGAGCTGCCTCATGCCTCGGTCGTTGCGGTATGTGAAAAGCGCCTTGACCGTCTTGAGGAAGTGGTGCGCCGCGGACCAGGCGTGCACTTGACGACCGAGCTGGACGAGTTGCTCGAATCGGATGTCGATGCGGTCGTCATTTGCACCGAGGCAACCACGCACTACACCATTGCCCGTCAGTGCCTGCTCGCGGGCAAGCACGTGCTGGTGGAAAAGCCCATTACTACTGCAGTGGAACAAGCCGAGGAGCTGAGCCGCTTAGCGCAGGTTTGTTCGAAGGTGCTGATGGTAGGCCATACCTTCGTCTATAACGCCGGGGTGCGCAAGGTCAAGGAGTGCATCCGCCGCGATCAAAGTCGGATCTATTACCTTCATGCCTGCCGCACCAACCTGGGGCCCATCCGGCATGATGTTAACGCCCTCTGGGACTTGGCAACGCACGACATCGCGATATTCAACTATCTCCTCGACAACCTGCCGGAATGGGTCAGCGCCATCGGAGTGAAGGTGTTGCGAAACTGCCGTGAAGACGTCGGTTTCATCACTCTCGGATACCAGGATGGCATCGTAGGTCACATTCATGTCAGTTGGGCCGATCCTAACAAGGCCAGGGAAGTGGTAGTCGTCTGCAGCGATAAGCGGGTTGTCTTCGATGACCTCAACGCTCTTGAGCAGGTACGGATCTACGAAAAGGGCATCCGCCCGGCCGACGATGAACCGCTGAATTACGGCGAGCACCGCTTGCAGATCAGGGATGGTGACATTCTCAGCCCGAAGATACCGATCAGTGAACCGCTCAAGGAGCAATGCCGGCATTTTCTGGAATGCTGCAAGGACGGGCATCGGCCGCTGACCAGCGGAGAGGAAGGCGCTGACGTGCTGCGCGTCTTGGCGGCGGTAGACGAGTCCGTCATGGCGAAGGGCGCGCGCATTGAGGTCACGCGAAATGGTTCCCCAAGCTACACGCCGGCGTGAACTGGCGCTTGTCGACTTAGGCGCGCAGTATACGGCCATCGCCGGCCAAATCAACGATGCTATTGCCGAGGTGCTGTGCAGCACCGATTTCATTCTCGGCCGGAAGCTGGAAGAATTCGAGCAGGAGTTTGCCCTCTACTGTGGGGCACGCTACGCCATCGGAGTGGACTCCGGCACGTCTGCGCTCGAGCTGGCATTGCGTGCTCTAGGAATTGGCCCAGGGGACGAGGTCATCACCGCCGCAAATACTTTCATTGCGACCGCCCTCGCCATTTCTCACAGCGCCGCCAAGCCTGTGTTGGTTGACGTAGATCCACAAACCTACACTATCGACCCCTCCGCTGTTCGAAGTGCCATCACTGCGCGCACGAAAGCAGTTATTGCCGTGCACTTGTATGGCCATCCCGCGGACATGGATCCAATCCTGGACATCGCCCGGCGTCATGGTTTGGTCGTTATCGAGGACGCATGCCAGGCGCACGGTGCCAAATATAAGGGTTTCCGCGTCGGATCGTTGGGCCACGCTGCAGCGTTCAGCTTTTATCCGGCCAAAAACCTGGGTGCATATGGCGACGGGGGCATCGTGGTAACCAGCGATCCTCAAACAGCCGATGCAGTCCGTCTCTTGCGCAATTACGGACAGCGTGTGAAGTACGAACACCAGTGTGTTGGGTTCAACCGCCGGCTTGATACGCTTCAAGCCGCGGTGCTAGCAGTAAAACTCAAGTACCTAGATGAATGGAACGCCCTGCGGAGCAAGCACGCCCGCCGTTACAAACAACTATTGGCAGGGACGGGCGTGATCACCCCGGTGGAGGCCGACTACGCGCAATCCGTTTGGCACCTTTACGTCATACGGACGAGAAACCGGGAACTGCTCAGGCGGCTTTTGTCGGACCAGGGCATTGCTACCGGCGTGCATTACCCGGTCCCTATTCATCTGCAAGCCGCGTATCGCGAGCTCGGCTGCGGCCAAGGCGATTTTCCGGTCACGGAGAACTTTGCGGACGAGATCCTGTCCCTGCCCATGTACGCGGAACTCCCCGCTGAGGCGATTGAGTACGTGAGCGACTGCATTCGCGAGTTTCACACCAGAGTGAGGACCAACGTTGCAGCGGTGGCGTGAGACATGACCCGAGTAGTGTTGCGTCCCGTCGTCTTTAACTCCGGACAGTTGGTGGCATCGCGATGCGCGTCCCTCGCTGAAGCCGCGACATCCGCTCTGGTGGTCGGCGTCTTTGGGTTCTTGGCCCTAATCCGCACGCCGCCGGTCCGCCGCGTCCTCGTGGCTGTGCTGGTGTTTGACATCGTGCTGCAGTTCGATACTAACTTCTTTTATCGCGAAGACCCCGCCGAATTGGGTTCTCTGGGCGGACTGAACATCTCTATCACGACTTTCGCGCTGGCAGCACTCTACGTCGGCTGGCTGGTTGACGTGTTGGCCGCAAAATCCACGCCCCAGACACTGCGCTTTTCCTGGTCCCTGTTTACCTACGTCGCTCTGGTGTTGCTATCGGTGATGGTGGCGCGGGATCATGAACTGGCCATCTTCGAATTGGCACTTTTGGTACAGATGGCACTGGTTTTTTTCTTCATAGCCAATTTTGTGAGGACGCCCGCAGACGCGGTGTTTCTAGTGCGCCTGCTGCTGGTTAGTCTGGCGCTGGAGTCCGCCTTGATGGTGGCGGCGTACGCCGGCCTGGCGTTAACTCTTCCCGGTCTTTCTTCGCAGCAGCAATCTGGGATCTTCACCCGCGTCGGTGGAACCCTCGGCTCTCCCAACAACGCTGCCGCGTACCTCATGGTGGCGCTCGCCCTGGTGATGGGCGTATTGCTCACGGGAGCGCGGGGGCGGCTGCGCCTGCTCGCACTGGTGTCCGGAGGCTTGGGCGGCGCGGCCTTGCTGGTGACATTTTCCCGGGGAGGCTGGCTGGGATTTGTCGTTGCCACTACAGTACTGCTGATATGCGCCTGGCGTCGGGGGCGGCTGCGCGCCGGACTACCATTGAAATTGATGACGGGTACCCTGCTGGTGGCACTCTTCTTCGGTCAGACCATCAGGGAGCGTATTTTCGGCGACGACCGCGGGGCAGCCTACTCGCGTATTCCGCTAATGAAGTTGGCACTGCGCGTAATCGCCGATAACCCCGTCTTGGGTGTGGGCGCCAACAACCTCCCCATTCGATTCGACGACTATGCCGGCCACGAAATGAGTGGCGAATGGCTGTACGCGGTCCACAACCAGTACTTGCTGGTGTGGGCGGAGCAGGGCACGCTCGGTCTGTTGGCCTACCTGACGTTCCTGCTGGGCACGCTGCGCAACGCGTGGCGCTGCTGGAGAGGATCCCACCCCATGCTCTCGCCTTTGGCACTCGGTCTCCTGGCGGGCCTTATCGGATTCATGGTGCATATGGCGGTGGATGTTTTTCGCGATCGTCCTTTATTGCAGTTGCTGTGCGTGGTTTCCGGCTTGACCACGGCCATTCTGCCGATGACAGTGGCGGAAGCAGGGCGCCGGAACGCGTCCCCCAGCAGCACACTTTCACTCCAGCGCGCGCCCGGCAAATCCAGCCCGCAATACTCCTAAACCACCTATAACAATTCTTCTCGCAAGCATGCCATCCAGCGGAATCCGCCGACTAGTGGGAAATGCGACGTCGCTCCTGGCCAGTGACATCGCAAATAGAGCGACGACCTTCCTGTTGTACGCCCTGGTGGCTCGCTACCTCGGGGCATTCCACTTCGGACAGCTGGCAGTCGCGTTGACCTTACTCTCAACATGCCAATTCATCGCCGTGGGCGGCCTGAAGATGTATGGCACCCGCGAGGTCACTCGCGACCGGGATCGAACAAACCAATTTCTGATGAATGGCAGTCTGGTGGTACTCGGGCTCTCGGTGTTGTGCATCAGCTTCCTAGCTGCCTTCGTACGTACCGTCAATTACTCGCATGATACGGCCGGCATCATCGTGCTGCTCTCGCTGGCCCTGATTCCTTATTCCCTCAGCGCGATAACGGAAGCGATCTTCCAAGCTTGGGAGCGGATGCAATACATCGCCTATGCCAATTTGGCGGCGCAAGCGGTCAAGGTAGGTGGGGCGGTGCTCGTAATACAACGCGGGCATGGCCTCTACGGGCTGGCCTTGGTAATTCTAGCTGCCCACCTTCTCGCTCTATTGATCAATTGGCTGTTCTTGCTCTTCATGGCTAAGGACCTGCGGTTCAGTCTTGATTCCGGCTTTGCCCGACACTTGTTGAAATCGGGAAGCCCTTTCCTTGGAATGGACGTGGCGGTCGGAATCATGGGAAGCGCAAACATCGTGCTTCTGTCGAAGGTGGCCGGGGAAAGCGAAGCCGGGTTGTACAACGCAACCACGCAGTTGATGGTTCCGATCGCGCTCCTGTTGCAGAACGGCGTGCTATCCGCCCTGCCCGCACTGTGCCGCAAGTTCGAGCCCAGCTTCCGCAACCTGAAGCGCATGGTGGAAAACCTCATCGAAGTGCTGCTGGCAATCGCCTTGCCGGCGGCGCTCGGCTTGGCGCTGGTGGCACGTCCAGCCTTGCTGTTGCTCTATGACCGACCAGAGTTCGCACAGGCGGCTACCGCACTGCGCATTATCGTCTGGACCCTGGTTCTGGGTGCGATGACTCCGGTGCTCACGCTGGTGCTGGTGGCCAGCCATCAGGAAAAGACTACTCTGCGCATTCTCTTGGTTGATTTGGTCGCGTGCGTCGTTCTAGGCGCCGTCCTGATTCCATGGCTCGGGGCGAGCGGAGCGGCGCTGGCATTGCTTCTTACTAAGCTCATCGATTTTGTCCAGCAGTACAAGCGCGTCAGGGCGCTGTTCCGGATAACGGTCGGGCGGCTGGCATGGAGGCCCGCAGTAGCAAGTGCCTGCATGGCCGTGCCGCTCTTGGCTCTTAGAGGGCAGTCTGCGATTGTCGCAGTCGCTGCGGCCGTAGTTTTGTATTTCACCGTCCTGTTCGCGCTGGCGGTGTGGTCCGCGGGAGGCACACACCAGCTCAGGGCGCAGTACGTGTATGGATGGTCAGACTAGTCAGCCATGCACAATTTGGCTGTAGTGCTCATCAGCAAGAACCAAGAATGGAATATGGCTCGCCTGTTGAGGTCCGTGTTGGGAGAGACGGCGCAGTTCGCAGCGACGGAGGTGGTGCTGGTGGACTCTGCCTCGAGCGACGCCACAACCGCAATCGCAAGCCATTTTCCGATTCGCGTTCTCCGCCTAAGGCCAGACCAGCAGCTGAGCGCCGCGGCTGGGAGGTATGTCGGCTACCGGCACTCAGCCGGCGAACTCGTACTCTTTCTCGACGGGGACATGGTCCTGTGCAGCGGGTTCCTTCCGCGAGCCACTCAAGTGCTTCAAACGCGGCCCGACATTGCAGTTATCGGTGGACAGATCCTTGATGTACCGAAGGCTGCCCTATCAGCCAGTGATCAGATTTCCCAGGGGGCATGCAAGGTGACCGAGGTCCGCTATTGTCCGGGAGCAGCCCTCTATCGCCGATCGGTATTGGATCGCGTCGGCAGCTTTAATCCCTTTTTTTACTCCGATGAAGAACCTGAGCTTTGTCTGCGGATACGACATGCGGGGTACAAGGTAGCGATGCTTGACTGCCCGATGGTGTATCACTACTCCGATCCTGCTGAAGCTATTTTCACCGTGATCGGGCGGTGGCGCCGGAAGCTGTACCTCGGCACGGGGCAGAGTATCCGCTATCACCTCCGCACTGGGCTGCTGTGGGCGTACCTCCGGGAACGCGGATACGGAATCGCGCCTGCTCTGGCGATCCTGGTGGGAGCACTATCCTTTGCGCTTTCAGTTTGGACGGACGAATCGCTTTGGTTCGGCTCGTGGGCTGTGGCCGTCGCCGCCATCGTAGGCGTGTATGCCTGGCGGAAGCGAAGCCTCTCTCGGACGTGCGCCAGCTTGCTGAAACGCTTGGCGATCGTTGATGGCACCATCCGTGGATTTCTGATGAAGCCCCTCGATCCAGCAAGCTATTCCGCAAAGCTCGACGTCGTCAGGTAATGACTGGTGGGAACCATACAACTACATAGAAGAGATACGCGAACACAGTCGCAACCGTCCACTCCAGACAGGCGCCTGCGCGCCGCGATACGACTGTTCCAGTATCTTCGAGCGCGACATTGTGATGGCAAAGCCCTAGTCGGCCCCGATCCCGGCATGCGGTTCAACTACCGCATCGGCCGGTTCATCAAGAGCTATTTGCCGAACCTGGCTTGGCACGACGACTACTGCTACATGCAGGCGCAAGGTTACTGGATTCTTGCGAACTGGCGGCTATTTGCTCGCACCGGGTCGGAGATGTATCGGGCTGTCGCAATCAGTTGCTCAGAGCACGTGTTGCAACGACAACGTCCGGACGGAGCCTGGGACTATCCCAATCGCGAATGGAAGGGAAGGATCGCAACCACGGAGGGTGCATGGGCTTCGATGGGCTTGATCGAGACCTATCGTAAAACGGGCGATACTGCGTTCCGCGAGGGGGCCCTGCGCTGGTACGATTTCATGCTAAACGTCATCGGATTCCAGCGTTCGGGGGAGGAACTGGCGGCCAATTACTTCGCTTTCCGCAAGAGCAACAAGGTCCCCAACAATTCGGCGTTCGTGCTCCGCTTCCTGGCCGAATTGGCGGCGGCCACCGGAAAGACGACCTATCTGCAACCCACCTCCGGTCTGCTGGAGTTTCTACGAAATACGCAGACGCAATCGGGCGAGTTTCCGTACTCGCTCGGCGTCGGCAGGGCCCGAACGCACTTCCAGTGTTACCAATACAACGCATTTGTCTGTCTGGATCTGATTCGCTACCACGAACTGACCGGCGACTACGCCCCCCTGCCCCTGATCAGGAAAGTTCTGAGCTTCTTGCGATCGGGCGTAGCCGATGACGGGCACATCCTCTATCAGTGCGGGAACAGCCATCGCGTAGTGGTTTATCATGCAGCAGCTCTGAACGCCGCGTTCGGAAGGGCGTGTCAATTGGGTATCGGGGGACACGACGACATCTATCAGCGGACGCTCTCCTATGTGCTCTCCACCCAGCATCGCCTGGGTGGCTTTCCGCACTCGCAACGCGAATATGGCCTTTTGCGTGACTCGCGCTCTTATCCGCGCTACCAAGCCATGATCCTGTACCACCTCCTGCAACCATGACATCGGAGTGCCACCCACAGCCCGGGTGGTGGAAGTACTAGCATGGCTCGTTTCGGGATGTCACAACTGCACGATCCACGCATTCGCGATAACAGGGCAGCCCGCCTATTTGTGAAGGCGTTCGGCGGCTTCGACACCGGCAGTTCGCACCTTCACTTCATTCGCATCTTTCGTTGTGTGGAGGCCCAGTGCAACCTTCGACGGATTCTTGATGCCGGTTGCGGCCGGGGCAAATTTTCATTCTGGGTTGCGCAAAACTATCCCAGCATACAAGTGGACGCCTGCGATGTGCGAGAGGAAAGCATTGCGGTGTGCAAGGCCACAGCCGCCAAGATGGGTATGAGCAATGTCAATTTTTGGGTTCAGGACCTCACAACTGTCTTGTCCGAGGGCACGTACGACTTCGTTTTTTCCAATCACGTGCTGGAACACATTCCCAAAAACCAGCTTGTTTTGGCGAACCTGGTCCGAGCCATGAGAAATGGTGGACAGATCTACATTCAAATCCCGACCGCAACTCAAAGTCGGTTTTCGTTCGGCAGGAAATTTGTACAAGCGCACGAGCAATGGGCGGAAGAGGAGCACACCGGTCAGACCCTCACCCTCGATTCACTGCGCGCCGAATTGGAGGGTCTAGGCTGCACGGTTATTATTGCAAAACATACCGAGGGACCCATCGGCGAGTTCCGCTTCGAGCTTGAGGAAATGGCGCTGACATACTTCAACAGCAGCGTCCTATTCGCATTGTTTTTTCCAGCTTTGAAGCTGCTCGGCCACGTCGATTCGCGCCTCGATTACGCCCGTGGTAACGGAATCCTCGTGCTCGCCTGCAAACCAGGCCACAACCAGGAGCTGTCGGCGCGCAGTTCAACCAACAACATCGGCGGTCAGAAGTGGTCGGGCAGCGAGCTCGCCATTCCCTGCTGATCTCTGATTCTGTTCTCCAATAGTGATTATGCAAGTCGCCGTCATCGCCTCGATGAAGAGGGGCCTCGAGCATTTCATCTATCGGGAGATGGTGTTCCTGGAAAACCAAGGCTGTTTGATCCGGCTGTTCCCCACCAAAATTGGTTCGGGCCTGTACGCACCCAAAAAGGAATGGAACGCCTGCCGATGGCGTCTAGCTTGGGTTGTGGCAGTACAGCCACTGTGCTTTTTGAGGCAGCCATGGTTGTACCTGCGCCTGTTGTGGGAAACGCTCACAACCGCCGGCTTCGCTGATCTGGCTCTTGCTTGGTTCTTCGCCTCGAAGATGCACGACGTGGATGTCATTTACGCCACTTTCGGTGACCATAAACTCTTTGTCGGCTACTTCTGCAAGCGCATTCTTGGCAAGCCTCTGGTAGTTTGCACTCACGCTTACGAGCTGTATCGCAATCCCAATCCGCGATTGTTCCTCCGCGCGTTGGCAGCCTGCGACCAGATCGTCACCGTGACCGTGCACAATAGGGATGTGCTTCATCGATCTTACGGGATCGACCCTTCTACCGTGGAGGTTGTCCGCTATAGCGTGGACACAGTCGAGTACCGGCCCGAACGCAAGTTCGTAATTCTCATTGTGGGTTTCTTTGTGGAGCGCAAAGGACACGAGGTGCTGTTCCAAGCGGTCAAGCAGTTGGCGCAAGATGACATTGAGATATGGGTGGTTGGTGACCAAGGCGCGGAAAGTACCTCGGTCGATGTTCACGCGCTGGCACATAGACTCGGCCTGGGAAAGCAGGTCGCATTCTTTGGCAAGCTGGGCGGTAACGCATTGAAGGCCGTTTATCGCGCTTGCGACGTCTTCTGTCTTCCATGCCGGAGGGACAACCGCGGAGTGGCCGAAGGTTTCCCTCTGGTTCTGGTAGAAGCCATGGCGTTCGGCAAGCCCATCATCACCACCCGCCACGTAGAGATCCCGCGAATCATCAAGGAAATTCTAGTCGATGAGAACGATGTCGACGGTTTAGCGCACGCGATCCGGCAAGTCTACGATTCTCGTGCGTTGCGCGAACAATTAAGCGCGCGCAACCGCGCTATTGCCGAAGAGGAGTTTTCGCCCAGCAACACCGCCGCTACCGCCGACATCCTCCGGCGGGTTGCGGGCCTGCAGCAAGGCATTGGACCCGTAATGAAGGCTGCGGATGCGGAACAACAAGGGTGTGTGCAGGTGTCCTCCGCCAGGTCGAGGCACTAGCCATGTGCGGAATTTCCGGATTTCTTGCCTACCGTACTGGCGAGCCCGCCAGCGATGAAGTGCTGGCGCGCATGCTGTGGAGCATCCGCCACCGCGGGCCCGACGACGAAGGCCTGTACCTCGATGGTGAGCTGGGCCTGGGAGTGCGTAGGCTGAGCATCATCGATCCGGCGGGTGGCCGGCAACCCATCGGTAACGAAGAGGGAAGCGTGATCCTGGTCTTCAACGGCGAAATTTACAACTACCTCGAACTCCGGGACCGGCTTCTCGCACGCGGGCACAAGTTTGCATCCGCTAGTGACACGGAGGTCATTGTCCACCTGTATGAGGCGCACGGAGACGACTGCATCGAGCATCTACGCGGCATGTTCGCCTTTGCGCTTTGGGACCGGCGGAGGAAACGGCTGTTGCTTGCCAGAGACCGCTTGGGCATCAAGCCGCTCTACTACTCGGACAGGAACGGCCTGCTGGTATTCGGGTCGGAGATCAAGGCGCTGCTACAGCATCCCGACATCGGAACAGAACTGGATCTAAGAGCGCTGGGGAATTTCTTGTCCCTGAAGTATGTCCCCGCGCCGGACACGATGTTTGCCGGAATCTGCGCCCTCCCACCGGGTCACCTCCTCACCTGTGACGCGCAGGGAATCCGCGTGCGACGGTATTGGGACATCGCGTTCACGCCTTTCAAGGAACCGTATCCCGAACAGGAGTATGGCGAGCGACTCGAGGCGTTACTGCGCGAGAGCGTGAAGCTGCACCTCGTCAGCGATGTGCCCTTCGGCGCGTTCTTGAGCGGAGGGTTGGATTCGAGCACCGTGGTTGCTCTGATGAGCGAGAGTCTGAATGTTGCCGTGAAGACCTTTTCGGTCGGCTACACGGGACCAGGCGACGCATTCAGCGAACTGCCGTATGCGCGTATGGTCGCGCAGCGATATGAAACCGACCATCACGAGGTATTCGTCGGCGCCGGCGACTTTGTGAATCTGGCTGAGAAGGTGGTCTGGCATCTGGACCAACCGATCGCCGACCCCGCGGCCTTGCCCAACTACATGGTGGCCGAACTGGCGTCGCGCGAAGTCAAGATGGTGCTCACCGGCGAAGGCGGCGATGAACTTTTCGCCGGATATGCGCGCTATGCAGGAGAGCGACTTTCTCCGCTGTTCCGTGCCCTGCCACGACCTGCAGGAAAGCTAATGATAACCGCTGCCGAGCGCTTTCCCCGGCTCAGAAGATGGAGGCTAGCGCTGGGAGCGCTCACCCAGGCAGACGAAATCAGCCGCTTAATCAACTGGTTCCCGCTGTTCAATCCGGAGGCAAAATCGGCCTTGCTGTCGGAACAGGTCAAGCAGAATCTCAACGGTGGCGGCCCGCAGGAGGTATTCGCTGAACAATTGTCCCGCGCCGGCACCAGCGATCACCTCAACCGCATGCTGTACGTCGATACTAAGTTGTGGCTGCCGGACGACCTTCTGGCCCGCGGTGATAAGACCAGCATGGCGGCCTCGGTGGAAGCTCGTGTCCCCTTACTCGATTACAAACTCGTGGAATTCGCCGCCTCGCTTCCAACACATCTGAAGGTGAATGGCCTGGCCCGAAAGTACCTGTTGAAAAAGGTGGCGGCGCGCTGGCTTCCTGCTGCTGTTGTCCACCGGAAGAAGCAAGGATTCCCAGTCCCCATGGCGGTGTGGTTTCGGGGCGAGGCGCGTAGCTTTGTCCGTGACCTGCAGTCGGCGGAAACGGTTCGGCGGCGCGGCCTGTTCGATTGCCGGTACGTGCAGCGACTGCTCGACGACCACGACCTGGGCACCCGCGACAATGCCGCACTGATCTGGGCACTAGTGAGCGTCGAGCTCTGGCACAGGCTATTCCTCGATTCCCGCGCCGCTATTCCCGCACTGGAGGGCAGTGGTGAAACCACTGCACCCACCCAGCCCTTGTTGAGGTACGCATGAACTACACCGGGCGACGAGTGCTCATGCTCGTCGAAAACGCTCCCTATCCGCAGGACAGCCGGGTGCGCAAGGAAGCCAAGACACTTGCGGAAGCGGGATACCAGGTGACCGTGATCAGCCCTGCGGCCAAGGGCCAGCCCTGGCTTGAGGTCACATCCGACGCCCGCGTGTATAGGTATCCATTCCTGTTCTCCGGCCGCGGGTTCCTGGGATACCTGGTGGAGTACGGGTATGCGATGGTCGCGATGTTCCTACTTTCGCTCTGGGTGGTTGTGCGGAACGGTTTCGACATCGTGCACACGGCCAATCCTCCAGACACACTGGTCCTCATAGCTGCTTTCTACAAGATGTTTGGCAAGCGGTTTGTTTACGATCATCACGATCTTTGCCCGGAGATGTACCGAGCCCGACTGCGCGGCCGAGGTAGTCGCGCCGTTTATCGTGTCCTCCTAATATTCGAGAAGCTCTCGTGCCGCCTTGCCGATCATGTCATCGCCACCAACGAGTCCTACAAAAACATAGAAATACGACGCACAGCCGTTCCGGCCCACCGCATCACAGTCGTGCGCAACGGGCCCGAGCTGGAGAGGGAGCGCTCCCTGCCGCCTGATCCTGATTTAAACCGCAAGGCGAGCATAGTGATCGCTTTCCTCGGAAACATGGGACTGCAGGATGGGCTGGACTACCTCCTGCACGCTTTGTGCCAACTCGACAGACTCGGCAGAAAAGAATGGTCCTGCGTCCTGATTGGCGACGGAGACGCGCGGTCCGGATTGGAGAAGCTCGCGACGCGGCTGAAAATCGCCGACCGCGTGTGGTTCACAGGATATCTACCCAGCAGCCAGTACCTGCATTACCTTCCGGCAGTTGACATTTGCGTCGACCCTGCTCCTTCGAACGCTTACAACAACTCCTCAACCATGGTCAAGGTCATGGAATATATGGCGTTGGGGAAGCCAGTCGTTTTGTTTGACCTACCTGAGCACCGCGTCACCGCGCAGGATGCAGCGCGCTACGTTCGTCCCAATGATGAGCTGGAATTTGCGCGCGTTCTCGTAGAACTGATGGACGATCCCGCCCAGAGAGATGCGTTGGGAAGGCAGGGCCGGAAGAGAGTCGAAACTGTTCTTGCCTGGCAATACTCCGTCCCTGCGCTGCTCGACGCCTATCGCAAAGTGCACGATCAACCCCAGGGGACACGGGCCATGGCTGCCGAGCCAGGCGCCGCGGCGATCGAGCAGCGGGTAAGCAGCCGGCCCGCCCCATGGAAGTCGGTGAGAACTCACTTCCTCCGGCTAATCCATTGGGCCCGGCAACGGCATCTGGCCTACATCGGGGCGCGCGCTTTGACCCTCGCGCGACGCTACGGCATAACCGCCGAAGTTGCGAGGAAGCGGGTGCTGAAAGGAGTGCAGTTCTTGGTGGAGCGGGGCTGCCACCCAACCTTGCCGACGCCCGGCCGACTCGTGGCCCGTCACGGAAAACTGTGTTCTGCGCTCCAGGAGATGGGCGCTGAACTTGCAGTTCACGGCTACGATCATGTGGACTTCCGCGCCCTCACCCCGGCGGAAGCGCATCGGCAGTTCTCGGCTGCCGTTGAGGCGTTCCAGCGAGCTGGAATTGAGGTCCACGGCTTTCGCTGCCCTTACCTGAGTTACAGCGAGGACGTGCTCAAGGCTGCTTCCGACCGCGCATTCACCTATAGCAGCAATCTGGCCATCGCCTGGGATGTTGCGGAGGCAGGAGCGCGCAGCCGCATGCCGGGGCTGTGCGACCAGCTCCGGAAGTTCTACCGCCCAAAGTCGAGCGCCTCGGTAGTGTGCGTTCCGCGGGCGATCAATGGCCTCGTCGAAATTCCGGCTTCACTCCCTGATGACTTGCTGCTGTTCGACGGCCTCGGGACGGGAGAAGCCGGCCTGGCAGACTCGTGGACTGCGATGCTGCGCGAGTCGCATCGCCGTGGGGAATTGTTCGCGCTGTTGTTCCACACCGAAATATTCGATCGCTGCCTGTTCGCGTTCGATCAACTCTTGCGCGAGGCCAAGACCCTGCAACCGGAGGTGTGGGTTACACGGCTGCGCGAGGTGAGCGCGTGGTGGCGGGAAAAGGCGGCATTTCGTGTGGAGGTTGACGCACACGACGCCAATCATCTCAGGTTAGAGTTCTGCTGTTCGCCGTCCGCCACCGTCCTGGCCCGCCATCTCAGTAACGGTACCGCGGAACCATGGGACGGTGAATACCATATTGTGCGGGATCGGAGCCTGATTGTACCGGCTGAGCCGCGCCCCTTCATAGGCTTGTCTCCCGACATGTCCGGCGCTGTCGCAACCTTCCTGCGCGAGCAAGGCTATATCACGGAAGTTACCGACAATCCGAACGGTTACGGCGTGTACCTTGACGCAGCGGCGACGAGGGCACTAGGAACCGAGGTCCAGATCGTCAACTACATTGAAAGCGTCAAAGCGCCGCTGGTGCGATTCTGGCGCTGGCCGCACGGGGCCCGCAGCGCATTCTGTATTACCGGAGATCTGGACGCTCTCAGTCTTCCGGAGTACGCCCTGCGGCTTTTTACGCTGTAGTGGAGCTCATCATGACAAACATCTACATTCATCCAACCTCGATCGTCGAAACGCGGCAAATCGGCGACGGTACGCGGATCTGGGCATTCAGCCACGTGATGCAGGGCGCCTTGATCGGCAGGAACTGCAACATCGGCGACCACTGCTTCATCGAGTCGGGGGCGCTGATCGGCGACAACGTCACGATCAAGAATGGCAACATGCTGTGGGAAGGCGTAACTCTGGGAGATGGGGTGTTCGTCGGCCCTCAAGTGATCTTTACCAATGACCTGCGCCCACGCTCGCCGCGTCTGCCGCTGGCCAGCGACCGCTACCTCGACCGCGCTTGGCTGTTGCCCACCGTAGTGGAAGAAGGTGTTTCGCTCGGGGCAGGGGCCATCGTTCTGCCAGGGCTGACAATCGGCCAATACGCCATGCTCGGTGCCGGCGCTGTGGTGACCAGAGACGTGCGGCCGCATGCACTCGTGCTGGGGAATCCGGCTCGCATTGCCGGCTGGGTGTGCTATTGCGGAGAGCGCCTTGCCCTGGAATCCAATGTTGGCACCTGCCTGCGATGCGGCCGAGAATTTCCCTACGATGGGAAGTCCATCGCTGTCGAATCTGCAGTGATCAATTAGCTGACTTTGTCTTCGGCTCAATGAGCGTCCAAACGGGACCCCCCTTTCAAACGATCATCACCGGATCAACCGCGGCGACGCTCGCGCCTAGGCCTCGCCATGCAGACTCCAGCCTGCAATCATCGCGCGTGGGCGCAGTGGTGGCAGGCGGCGATTTCCTGGGTCTCGGTATTGTTCGCAGTCTTGGCCGGCGTGGAGTGCCGCTATGTGTCATCGACGATGAGTACTCCATCTCTCGCTTCTCGCGTTATTGCACTCGAGCGGTCCGCGTCCCCAACCTGCGTGATGAAATGCGCATAGTCGAGGCTGTCCTGGACGTGGGCCGCCGGTTCGCCCTGCATGGCTGGGTGCTCTACCCAACACGAGAGGAAATGGTAGCCGCGTTTTCCCGGTGGCGATCCGTATTGGCGGAATACTTTCGAGTCACCACTCCGCAGTGGAGCACAACACAATGGGCCTGGGACAAGCGTAAGACCTATGAGTTGGCGAACCGACTCGGAATCCCCACGCCGCAAACTTGGTATCCAGCGAACGCGACCGAGTTAGGACGAATTGACGCCGATCCGCCGCTAGTGATCAAGCCAGCAGTCAAGCAGCATTTCATCTACGCGACCAAGGCCAAGGCATGGAAGGCACACAGCAGGCAAGAACTGATCGAACTCTTTCACCGGGCGGCATCGATCGTCGGTCCGGGTGAGGTCATGGTTCAGGAGTTCATTCCCGACGCGCATAACCGTCAATACGGCTACTGCACGTTCTTTAAGGATGGTCGCTCGCTGGGCAGCATGGTGGCCCGTTATTGGCGGCAGCACCCATCGGAATTCGGCCGCGCTGCCACTTCGGTGGAAACCGTCGAGTTGCCCTTGCTCGGGGAGCTCTCCGAGCGGTTCCTGAGGGCCATCGATTACTACGGGTTAGCTGAGCTGGAATATCGCTTCGATCCCCGCGATGGTCAATACAAGCTCCTCGACGTGAATGCCCGGGCATGGGGCTACCACTCTCTCGGCGACCGGGCGGGCGTGGACTTCGCCGCCATGCTCTTTGCAGATCAAGTTGGCCACAGGGTCGAGGCTTGCGTCGCTGTGCCCGGGATCAAATGGACCCGGGTTCTGACTGACATTCCGACCGGCTTCGTGGAAGCCGTTCGCAGGCGGACCAGCTGGCGCAGACTCCTACGTTCGCTGTGCAGCATCGACACGGACGCGGTATTTAGCCGCACCGATCCCTTCCCCGGGCTGGCGGAGCTTGCACTAGTGCCGTACCTCTTCGCAAAGCGGGGTTTTTAGTCGTGGCTGGGCCGATTTTCACGGGAAATGTGGACCCTTCGCTGCGCGGGGGACCCTCTGTCGTCACCGAGAGTTTGGCCGTGCCAGATCTTCCACCCTCTTCCATGCGAGTGGTGTACCTGGGCCCCAGCGATTTCTCTCGCTGGGACCAGTTGGTGGCAAGCCATCCTGCCGGCTCGGCCTATTACCACCGGTTGTGGTTGCGCGTGTTGGAACGGGCATTTCCCTGCGAGGCCTTCTGCCTGGGTTGCGAAGACACCACCGGACAACTGCAAGGCATACTGCCGCTTTGCTGGACTTCGGGGTGGCTCTCCGGATCCTGGCTGTGTTCGCTCCCTCACACGCCCTTCGCCGGCGCGCTCACCACCTGCGTGGAGGCCGAACTGGCGTTAGTGCGAGCGGCAGTGGACCTGGTACACGAACGACCGGGGGCTTGGTTGCAGCTCCGACCTCCGTTCCAAACTAATTTTCCACTACCGGAACTGGTCGAGCATCCGGCGATGTGTACTCACACTCTGCGGCTACCGAGTCGGCCGTCGGAACTGCGGTTCGGAAGCCGGCGCAATCACCATTGTGTAAAGACCGCGTTCAGGAAGGCGGCCAATCTGGGTGTCCGTGTGCAACGAGCCGAAACCCAGCAGGATCTCCGCCGTTGGTACCGGCTTTACCTTGAGACCATGCGCGCTCACGCGGCAGCCCCCTTGCCATACAGCTTTTTCGTGGCCGTCTGGGAGCTGATGGTTCCGGCCGGGCTGGCGTGGTTGCTCCTGGCGCAAAAAGCTGCGGCTGGGAACCATGGTGTTATTGCTGGCACTTTGTACTTCGGCTTCGGCAGCACGATGCTGGCGGTCAAAACCGGTCGCAGCTTTAAATGGCTGGCGTTGCGACCCAATGAAGCGCTGCACTGGTCAGCCATACACGAAGCCTGTGAATCGGGTTTTCGCTACTACGATTTTGGCGAGTCCCCTGACGAGAATCAGGGGCTGGCGAGGTTCAAGAGCAAGTGGGGAGCCGAAGCCAGGCGCCTCTATCGCTATGGCTCTTCAACCTCCCGTGACGTCAAGCGGATTGCCGGCTCGTGGCGCTCAGGCCCGATCCACCGCCTAGCAGCGGGCTTGTGGCGCGCCATGCCACTTACGGCCACCCAGTTCGCAGGAGCTTGGATCTACCGTCATGTATAACAGCAGTTGGCCAGGCATTCGCCCTTCTATCAGCGGTCGGCTACCGTACGGATGCTGGCGTCATCCACGTAAATCACCGCCGGGCTCGGTATGACCTTGTCTGAATAATTGTTCACGCTCCACTGGCAATCGCCATCCGTGTAGCGGGTGCGCGTCCCCGAGATCTCGAAGAGCAAAACTCCATCCTGCCATACGGCAACGCTGCCCGTTTCGTCGGCCGCGCAGCTATACTCTGCTTCCAATTGAAACCACCGTCCCACGGGGAGATCCGTGTGCTTTTGCAAATGAGAAACCCTGTTCTGCCAGTCGTATAGATATAGATACATGGAACCATCTTCGCGGTTTCCCACATTGACCACATAGAAAGGATCATTCTGGCCATTCCGGCGCTTCGACTTCCACTGGAATATGATCCACCACGCCGGCACACTGTAGCTGCGGGGAAAATAGAACCATGCACTGTATCGCAGGGTCTTATGCTGGAGCGGTTCCGCCCAACGGAACAGGCGCGTGCCGCTGGTTGATGGTCCTGCTGTGTTAATGGTCATTCGCACAGACCACTTGCCGCTCTTCGCGTAATCCTGGGACGGCCTGGAATCTGCCGTGCCGCTGTTGAACTCGCCCCCACCATCTCCTGACCAGTTTTCCCCGGGCAGGTTCCATTGCGATAAATCCCCAGTTTCGTGGTCGGCGGACCAGAGCGATCGGCCGCTTCCCTGGCAGACACCTGGAACCTGCCAAAACAATCCTGCGAGTGTCGCGAACGCGAGAATAGGCGCATGCATTCGACAAAAGGCGCTACGTATCATGGCAGCGATAGTCTTGCACCGCGACGATCTTCAAGGTCCGGCTACGCCCAATTGGGTTCCAGCGCATCTCTCATTAGATCGAAAAGGCGTCCTTGCTTTTGCCCGAACCAGCACACCATTTTCAGGGCGAGTTGGTTACCCAACGCAGCGTCTTTTTTCTCCATCGGCGGTTCGCGTTCGGTGACTTCACCCTCCTTTCCATCCGCGCTTTCTTCCCGACGCACCGCGATCCATGCACAACCCCGTCCCGTCTCACGGTTCGGTTGGTGATGTTGATAAACCCCATATCACCAGCAAACAGCGTTAATGGACCTAAACGGACCCATGCTTGCTCCAAGTTAAGGCCGAGGCTCATCGTGAATCGAAGCCCCAAACCCGCATCGTGCGGGGAGCATGCAAGGCGGCGACCATGCTCTGAATCCAGACAGGTCTGAAGCTAAAACTAGCGAGCCCCGCGGATCGCCGCCGCTTCCCGTGGAGCGACCAAAGAGCAGGTCCGTACCCAAAGGATGTTGACCAGGGTCCGCAGACGCTCCAAACGCGTTCTAGACGTCCTTTTTTCGCATGAATTGTGTGCAATCAAGATGCAGGAACCCACGCCATCGGCAAGCGGTCTGTCTGGGGGCGCTCGATCGGCACTTCAGTCTCCGGCGAAACCCCGACCAGCCGCGCCAGCGCCTGCCAATGCCGTGGTGCGGGCGACGCCGACCCCGCCGAATGTCGGCAGCATAATACAAGGGACACACCGAGCGCCGAAGCTATGGTGGAGTTCGCAATTCTTGCGAGCTGAGGCTGAATTCGCTGCAAATAGGTTGTTTCATCGAGCCAGGCCGGCTGGTTAGAAGCTAGCCAACCATATCGGGCGACCGCATAGCGGCGTTGCCTGTCGGCCCGGCGGGCCTGGGCCTCGGCACTCTGCCCGGCAACGCGTCCGGCGCGTGCCACTTCAACGAGTCGTGATGATAACGGCGCATCAGGCGCGTCGCGGGGGTGACATTTTTGTGACATTCAAGCCGTTCCAGCACCGGACCGCAGAGGCATTCAACAGAATGCCAGTGGCATATTCTTCATTACAAAGAGGATTGGCGGAGGGAGAGGGATTCGAACCCCCGGTGCCCGTTAGGGCACAGCGGTTTTCAAGACCGCCCGTTTCGACCGCTCACGCATCCCTCCGCTCGTCGATCAACCTCTTGCAAACATTATAGGACCTGCACACGAAAGCCTAACCTTAGCGTGAGTCGATGACTTCTCTCACCTCCAGTGGCTTCCGCAACGCGGTTCTAGGTTGAGTACTCCGCGTTGATGCGGACGTAGTCTGCGGTCAGGTCGCAGGTGAGGAACTCCACGCTGGCGCGGCCCCGTCCGAGCTGGACTCGGATTGTGTAGCTCTCTTTTTCAAGATACGCATGTGCCAGATCGTCGTCGAACGGGTGCGCGGCGCCTTGCCGGCACACTTGCTGGTCCCCAAAGAAAATGTTGACACGCGCGGGGTCCAGTGCAACTCCCGAGGCACCCGCGGCGGCCAGGATGCGTCCCCAGTTTGGATCGGCACCCGCCCACGCAGTCTTGACCAGCGCCGAGTTGGCGATGGCGCGCGCCACCTGCCGGGCTTCCCCGCGGCTGCGGGCCTGCTCGATGACGAGACGGACCAGGTGCCGCGCGCCTTCTCCGTCGCTCACGATCTGTTCCGCCAGGGAGCGGCAAATCGCCTTCAGTGCTGTCGCAAACTGACGGCGCACCGCCGCTGAAGCTGCGCGGATACCGCTCTGTCCGGTGGCCAGCAGCAGGACTGTGTCGTTGGTCGAAGTATCGCCATCAACGGAGATCGAGTTGAAGCTTTCGTCGGCAGCTTCAGCAAGCCAGTGGCGCAGGTCACTCGGCTTCGCGGCCAGATCGGTAAACAGGTATACGAGCATGGTGGCGAGCTGCGGATGGATCATTCCTGCCCCTTTGGCGATCCCTAGCAGCGTGACCCTCTTCTTCCCGTGAAGGAAACTCGCCGACGCGAGCTTCGGCCTGGTATCGGTGGTCATGATAGCGCGGGCGAAGAGCAGCCCCGCTTCAGGAGTGTCTTCCCGCGCGGCAAGCAGTTGGGGGAGGACGCGCAGGACCTTCTCGACGGGCAGCGGGCGGCCGATGATGCCGGTGGAGGACGGGAAGATCTGAGATGGCGGCAGCTTCAACAGCGCGGCGACCGTGCGGCAAACCTGCTCGCAGGAACGAAGGCCCTCCTTGCCGGTGGCGCAATTGGCGTTTCCAGAGTTGACCACCAAAGCCCGCACCTGACCGCGTGCGCGGGAAAGATGCGCTCGTCCCACCTGGAGCGGGGCCGCCACTACACGATTTTTGGTGAACAGGGCGGCGGCCATTGTTCCCGGAGCAAGCTCGGCATAGGCCAGGTCGAGATCGCCACTGGCCTTCAGCCCAGCGGCAACGGCAGAGAAGGCAATACCCAGGGGGACGTGGAGCGAGCGCGACGTCATCTCGCCGTTGGCAGCACCAACGGCCTGATGATGTGTTCGCGCTCCATGATGGCAGTGCGCGGCAGCGTTCCGCGCACCATGGCAATCTCATCACAGGCATAGAGCTTGGGACACTGCAGGCAGTCTTTGTAGATTTTGTCGGGGAGCTCGTCGCGGTTGGCGACTGCGAATCCGAAGCGGGCAAAAAAGTCCGGGATACGCGTGAACAGGCAGACGCAGGCGACGCGGTGCTGCGCGGCCTCGGCCAGCAGCGCGCGCACCAACCGGCCTCCGGCACCCGAGCCCTGGAAGGCGGGATCAACGGCGATCGAGCGGATCTCTGCCAGGTGCGTGCCGTAGAGATGCAGCGCGCCGCAGCCGATGATCTGCCCCGCCTCCTCGGCCACTACAAAGTCGCGCACGTTCTCGCAAATTTCCGCGAAGCTGCGCGGCAGGAGCACGTCCCGCGCCGCGAATGGGGCGATGATCTCGTGGATGCGGCCGGCGTCGGGCAGCCGTGCCTTACGCGTGCGCATAGACCTCTTTCTTCTTTCCGTCCAGCCGCTGCCGGGCGCTTTTCAGCGCTTCGCTTACCTGCGCCGTCGCCGTGCCGCCATAAACATCGTGACTCGCGAGGACAGCCGGCAGCGTGAGATGACTGTAGATGTCCTCCCCGAACTGCGGACAAAGCACGCGCAGTTCTTCGAGCGAGAGGCCCTGCAGCTCGCAGCCTTTTTCGAGACAGAGCTGCACCGCGCGTCCCACGTATTCGTGCGCCAACCTGAAGGGAACTCCGCGCCGGACCAGGTATGTGGCTGCAGCCATGGCGGCCATGAATCCGCCGGCGGCGGCTTGTTGCATGCGTGCGAAATTGAACGCTACGTTGCGCATGAATTGGGTCGCAATCTTCAACTCGTCGACTGCGGTCTGTGCGGCTTCGAAGATTGGTTCCTGTAGTTCCTGCAGGTCCTTGTTATAGGCCAGGGGCAATGCTTTCACGCACGCCACCAGCGCGGTTGCCAAGCCGAGCATGCGTCCGGCCTTTGCGCGGATAAGCTCCAGCGCATCGGGATTTTTTTTCTGCGGTAGGGCGCTGCTTCCGGTCGAATGACTTTCAGGCAGGACCACAAAGCCGAACTCCTGGGTTGAAAATATGATCATCTCCTCGGCCCAGCGGCTCAGGTGAGCGGCCATCAGGGTCAGTGCCTGCACAAACTCGATGGCGAAGTCGCGGCCGCTGGTGGCGTCAATGCTGTTGGCAGTGGGAGCATCGAAACCCAGGTCGGCTGCCATGGCATGGCGGTCGAGCGGCAGCGTGGCCCCTGCGACCGCACCCGAACCCAGGGGGCACTGGTTCACGCGCGCACGGCAGTCGCCCAGCCGCTCCAGATCGCGAAAGAACATTTCCGTGTAGGCGAGCAGCCAATGCGACACCAGCACGGGCGCAGCAGGTTGCAGGTGCGTGTACGCCGGCATGACCGCCGAGCCTGCTTCCTCCGCCCGATGCACCAGAACTTGCAGCCACTCAAGGACCAAGTCCTGACAGGCGTCGATCTGGTCGCGCACGTACAGCCGCAGATCGGTTGCGATCTGTTCGTTGCGGCTGCGTCCGGCGTGTAGCTTGTAACCGGCATCCCCGATCAGCTCCACCAGTTTCTTCTCGACGAAGTGGTGCACATCCTCCACCTCTTCATCCTGCAGGAAGGACGCGGAGCCAGCCTCGGCGGCAAT